>JAFWBN010000120.1 GCA_017507075.1 Alistipes sp.
CCCGTAAGCGCATCTGTCTGCACGGCCTTAAAACTCTGTGGGTCTATAATTATCGACTTGGTTACACTCTGGGCTGTTGTAACAAGTGCCAAAAGCAAAAATGGAATTGTTAGTAGTCGTTTCATAGGGTTATTTGTTAAGCGTTTATTCTACTTCTAAAACAAGGCGGAAGCCTCCAAAAGAGTTTTTATTGGTTGGTGCATCGTAATTTCTATATGTTATCACACCATAGTCTTTAGCTGAATCGCCGTAGTAGTATCCTCCTTTCCACACCTTGTCTGTTCCAGAAGATGGACCTTTTGGATTGGTTTGAGGGGTGGTCGGCATGTTATGAGTATATACATACCAATCAGAGCAAAATTCACAAGCATTACCCGACATGTCGTATATTCCAAGTTCGTTAGGCTTTTTGGTCTTTACATTTGCAGCCGCACCAATACCATGAACAGCAACTTCATCAAGTATATTACTACCACTATATTTATACCCTCGCGATTTATTTCCTCCACGAGCCGCAAACTCCCACTCGGCCTCGGTAGGCAAGCGGAATTTTCTGCCCGTAATCTGAGATAGCTTTTTAGTAAAAGTCAGATAATCGTTCCATGTCTCATAGTGAACAGGTCGTTGTGGACCTTTGTCCATGCTATTGTTTTGATGCATAACAGACTGCCAAAGCTCCTGAGTAACCTCTGTCTCTCCGATATAAAAACTGCTAACAGTGGTTGTTACACCCTTCACTCCCATTGGGAAGGTTCCACCCTCTACAAGTATCATATTAAAGTTAATACCGTTTACAGTAAAAGTGATACGACCATCTGTGGATACTTGTGCTGTGGTGTTGTTATTACTGCCGTTATTTGATGGCACACTCACACCACTTGAAGAGAATTTAGCAATGGCAAAAGTATAATTAGTACGACTCTTACAGTAGTCGTCCAACCTTCCTTCATGAGATATATTCCAAGCCTGATGTTCGCCTTGATACTTAGCTGCATTAGACTCTGTAGATGTCCAAAAATATACACCTAAGTTTCGGCTCAATTTTGACTCTATTTTAGCCTTATTCCTGCGAATTTCTGCCATCTCCTCCTTTGCCGGTGGATACCAACCACGACCCAAGGCGGCGCACCATGCAAAAATAGGATACTTCTTCTGCCAGCCGGAGATTCTCTGAACAACGGCAAGATTTTTTGCTCCATCATAGGCATCGTTTGCCCCAATAAACTTCTGTTGCTCGCTGCCCACTGCCCACATAAGCTCTGATGGAGAGCATTTCGGATAGACAATCTTACCACTTCTGCCATCTGCGCTGACGCTGAAAACAATACCCTCCATACCGTTTTCGTTATAATAGTCGCCAACCTTATATATACCATTGGATACAAGTGTGGTATTGGACTGCTGAGGGTTTGTTGCTGTCTGTGTTGTTGCCTTTGTAAGGGTTTTATTTATATCAACAACTCCACCTTCAACAACAGAAATCTCCTGACTATAAGCCGTATAACCCACCTTAGAGATTGTCAGAGTGTGTTTTCCGACAAGTATATTATTCAGAGTAAGTGGTGTCTCGCCCACACTCTTGCCATCTATAGCAACAGATGCCATAAGAGGAGTGCTGATAATATTTGCACTGCCATAAATAGGTGTTGGCAGAGTAAGGTTTATTGTTCGAGGTTGCGAACTTGTAATCTCAACAGATTGTATCGCGCTCTTATGGCCACTCTTGCGACACTCTATGCGATATACACCCATCTCAAGTTCGCCGCTCCAAGATTGTGTTCCTTTGACCTGATTATTGACCAAAATCTCTGTACCACTATCTGCCACAAGCGTTACAACGGCAAAATTGGCATCAAAACGAGGGGTAATAGAGGTTACATTACCATCTGTAATTGTAATATCTGCTGTATATGGCTTAAATTTTGACTGAACTATCTGCAGACTATGCTTTCCACTCGCAAGAGAGAGTTGTATATTTCCTCCTGGCGATGTGCTGACAAGGCGATTATCGATATATACAGCTGCTCCTTTTGCAGTATTTTTGATATCAAGATAGCCAAACGCAGGGCGAAGTCTGATAGGTTTTACAACCTTTTCACCCTTGACAACTATTGTACCCTGCTCGGAGTGGTAGTTCTCTGCATCTACGATATAGCTGTAAGTACCCTGTTTCATAGACTTCATAGCCATACCGTCTGTAAGGGTAAGTATTGCACCATCAAGACGCACTATTGCTGTTGCTGGCTCAACCTGAAAGACCACAAATTGTGGTTGTGATGCGGCGATATTTACCTCCTGCTTGAAAAATACGCTTGAAGAGCTGACAACTATAGCCTTTTCGTGGGTTGCTCCACCATGTACTACTTTAAGTGTATATGTACCTGGCAGAACATCTTTGATTGTAAGCACATAGTCGCTATTGGTCGTACCTTTATATATATTATCAAGATAGACCTCCGCACCCTCAACATTGGAGGCAACAGTTATAGGGTATTGCTGATTGAGCGACACCTCAAGGCGATACTCCTTATTACCCTCAAGGTCAAGTGTTACCTCATTTGAGTCGCCAAACTGCTCATGATGGAGATAAAAGCGGGTTTGTGGCTTGGCTGTAAGCTCAACAATCAGTCCGTTATCATACTCTGCTGTCTTGCACTTCATCACAGCATTGTTGGTTACAGGCTTTACTTGAAGACCGTCAATCTCCTCTTTGGTCATGCGGTTGACCTTGATTTTAAGGCGGGCACACTCGCGCTTTGAGTAGTCAAGAGCTATCGGGTCGATATTTACCCCCGTAAGCGCATCTGTCTGCACGGCCTTAAAACTCTGTGGGTCTATAATTATCGACTTGGTTACACTCTGGGCTGTTGTAACAAGTGCCAAAAGCAAAAATGGAATTGTTAGTAGTCGTTTCATGGTGCAAAAGACAAAAAGTCCCGCATAAAGGTATATGCAGGACTGTATAACAGACTAATTTATACCAAGCTCCTGCATACGCTTAACGGCATTATTAAATCCCTGCGCAGCAGACTTTCTATACCAATTAACAGCCGCGTTCATATCTCTACCAACGCCTTCGCCTCTCTCATAAGCGCGACCTACAAAGTATTGACCCGCGCTATCTCCTTGCTCTGCCGATTTGATATACCACTCAAACGCCTTTATCAAATCCTTAGAGACGCCCTTTGCATGACGATAGCAGAATCCCATACGGTTTTGAGCCTCCGCAGCTCCTCTCTCTGCAGCCTCTCTCAAATAAGGCATCGCCTGCGAATAATCAGCCTTAGAGATAAACTCACGAGCCTTTGAATATACATTATCCGTACTCATATACTTAAAGATTCCCGTATGAGTAATGTATGAAGAAGCTGGTGCTGCAGGTTTTGGTTTAGGGGTCGGTGCAGGTGCAGGTGCTGGAGCCGGAGTTGGAGTTGGAGTTGGAGTTGGAGCCGGAGCTACCTGCGGCTGTGGTGCAGGTGCAGGTGCAGGCTCTGGCTGCGGTGCTACTTGTGGCTGCGGAATAGGTGCAGGTGCAGGTGCAGGTGTTGGTTCAACAACAGGAGCTGCCTGAGGCTGCGGAGCAGGTGCAGGTGCAGGTGCAGGAGCAGGAGTCTGAACCTGAGGTGCCGGTGCAGGCGTTGGCACAGGAACGGGAACCGGCGCAGGAGTAGGTACAGGTGTAGGTACCACCTGCGGCTCCGGTTTTGGCTCCGGTTTTGGCTCCGGTTTTGGCTCAACAACAGGTGCAGGAGCTGGTGCAGAAGGTGTTACAACCTCTTCAACAGCCTTAACAACCTCTGGTGTAACGACGATATTGTTTTTACTCTCATAGTCTGACGCAGAGACTGCAAGACGGAAACCAAGTGTATCTCCATTTTTTGATGGAAGCTCGTTTGAGCGGTTTGATACTCGGCAAGACTTCTCTGGGTATCTGTCATTTGGACCTCCACCACGGATAATACGATATGTTCCCGAAGATGGTCCTTGAGGATTTTTAATATCGGCAGAGAGTTCATAATATTTAGCTCCATACCAATCGCTACACCACTCCCAAACATTACCAGACATATCATAAATTCCAAGTTCATTAGGGGCTTTTGTTCCGCCAAGATGTGGACCACCACCAGAGTTTATGGTATTCCATGCTACACTATCAATGGCGTTTGATCCACTATATACAGTTCCCTTAGAGGCACTACCACCACGAGCAGCATACTCCCACTCAGCCTCAGTTGGCAAACGATAATTCAAGCCTGTTTTTGCTCTAAGTTTCTCCAAAAACTTCTGAATATCATCATAAGAGACCTGGTTTACCGGCAGATTTTCATCTTTACCCAACTTAAAGTTGCTCGGATTAGAGCCCATGACGCTCTCCCACTGAGCTTGTGTAATCTCAAATTTTCCGATATAAAAGTCGTCGAGTTTGATTTCGTGAACAGGAAATTCATCTGCATCAACAAGACCTGCCTGCTCAATAGTTCCACCCATCTTGAAGTATCCTCCACGGACCTTTACCATATCGCAGAACTCGGTTATAGGAAGCACAACATTTTTAGAGCTTGAGCCTGACTGTGTAAGTGATGCATTGATGTTTACAACTTTATTCTCCTTAACTGTTACTTTTTTAACAACAGGCGCAAAACCATCTTTTTTAATTGTTACATAGTAATCGCCAACCATAATCTTATCAAGGGCAAGAGGTGTCTGACCGACAACTTTACCATCGATTATAACATCTGCAGCAAATGGGTCGCTGATAACATTAACTTTGCTTAGTATCGGCTCAAGTGGAGCAAGACGCACAATCTGTTTTGGCTGATTAAGAATTGTTACAATCTGTACAGATTTATGATGACCCTTCTTACGAGCCTCTATTCGCCAATCGCCCGTCTCCATGCTACAAAGCCACTTTCCGACACCTTTGAGTTGGTTGTTTACCCAAATCTCAGTACCCTCCTCGGCTATAACATCGACATCAACATATACACGCTGTGCCTCAACACTTATTACAGCGACTGCTGCAAAAATCAAAGTCAAAAAATATCTCATAACCTTCATTTTTTATTCTATTAGTTTATACCGGAATCCGTTGATACTGTACGCTCAATCATCTGCTCGGCTGTATAATCTACATCCCTCTGCTGCTGCCATACACGGACACGAACAAGTGGATTTGCCTCCTTACGCATATCTATTGCAAGGGTCAAGATACCATCATCGGCGTAGTTGTTCGAGTAGTAGAGTTGGCGAACTTGCACTGCGTATATACCCGCCTTAGCATTGTAACCCTTCTCTACATCACACTCCTCAAAGCGGATATTGACAAACTCTTTGCTGGCAAAGCTCTTTTGCAGATTTGTCAGGTACTCCTTCTTGCTTAGACGAGTATAAACAGCCTTTCCATCTGTGTTTATAAGCTCTGTTTTATCGTCATACTTCTTCTTAGACTGCTGTAACACCTTTCCTACAATAATGTAGGCATCGTCAGAGAAGACCTTTCTGATATAGGACATATCTCTCAAACAGTAAGCTGTGCGGTAATCCTCAAGGAAGGTGATAAGGGTCAACCTATCGCGCTCATCCCACTCCTTCTCCATAATCTCCTTCTCAGTCTTAGCCGAGAGTTTATAGGCAACAGACTCTACCTTATTTGTGTTGGCGTTAATACGGAATACAACATCCTCTACAAAAGACTTATTACCCGAAAACTTGAGTTTAAGAGGCACTGCACGACAAAGAACAAGTGTATCAAGTTTCATAAACTTCCACTCCGGAGTTCTTGCAACAGTCGGATTACCCTCGACAACGATTTTCTGATAATCCTCCCATGCAGAGTCGGTAAAATATTTGCGAGTGTCTATATTCGAGAGTTTTGAGAACGAGGCAACAAGGTCTGTCATAATCTTTGTATATGCCTCAGTGTTTAATGGAGCTTCAACAGCTGCATAAGAGCTCTCACTCTTTGCAAGACTCTCACTTACAGCAGAAACAACCTTCTCTGAAGAGCTATCAAATGTCTCGCGAGGCTTTACTCCCTTTGGTGTGGTCTCAATACTCTTAACACTACCCTCAAAAACAGGAGCTGTAGGCAATAATACCGCAACAGTTGGGTCCAACTGACGGGCAAGGTCAATCATATTACAATCAATTGTAATATTGAAGGTATCCGGAAGTTTTTTCATTGAAACCATACCTCGACCATCCTTTACACTCTCACCATCAACCATACCACTGCCATCAAAATAGCCAAAAGTGATATTTGAGAGTGGATCACTCTTGTAAGTAAAGTCAAGATAGAGCTTGAAGGGATAGTTTTTATTGTCTTTGTTCTGCTCTGCGCCAATAACGGCAATCTTGATATCATCCAATACCTCTCTCATCTTTGTCAATAACCACTGACGAGCAGATATACCCTCTACAACAATATCCTCCTTAGAGTAACTTCTCAACAGAGCATGCGCCCAAGAGTAACAACGCAAAATATCCTCCGGAGAGTTCATCATCTGACCATTGTCAATATATTGCATTATCTTATCCTTCAACTTGGACTCTCTATTATCCCAATCGGCACGAGTCATGTAACGCAACACTCTTTTCTGATTGTCTGCATCCTGAAGAACTATTCGCTTTACATTTTCCATGTATATACTTGCCGTGGCAACAGAAGAGACCTTTGTGCCAACCGTTGAACGAGCAGTATCCCCTGAGACAACATTCTCAATTTTGTTATCAACAACCGTGGTCCTGACCATAGATGTCTGCGAAAGAGCATTTAACGCACTCTGGTCGGCACTCTCAATATCGTAACCATAACCAATAGCCCAAACATAACGCTCCATATCACGGTCCGACTGAACAATGTTGGAAGTTCTCAAATCCTCAACTGTCATCATAGACTGAGCCGATAGAGAGAATACAGAAAAATAATACAGAATAAAAGTAATATATCTCTTCATAAATTATAAATTTGCAGTAATTTACAAAGGTAACTCTTTTAATTGAATTTCAAAAGAATAATTATAAATAATTATTGCAAACGCTATTTAATGATAGAGAATAGGCGCATTTATTTTGTGCGCAAAGATAGGGTCATTAGGGACGGCGCAAAACCAAAATCCTTACAAAATTGCGTGTAACCTCCGCTAAATCAAGGTTAGATGCACAATAACAGCAAATAACAATAAATGACAGCGGGCTAAAGCCCTTAATATTGCGCGCGCTGACCTTAGTGTCTCTAAGGACTCTAGGGTCTCTAAGGTCCTTAGGGACGCGCGCCAAAATTAAAGCACCTCTCCGCCAAATCAAAGTACCCAATTTGTTGTCAGAGTGCGGTAGGTGCATCGTGAAAAATCCCTGGATAGGACATACTTCTGCGTATTTCCTATTCAGGGATTTAAGGGATGTGCCGTAGATGCCGTGCTATGACGACAAATTAAAATGAAAGTTTAGCCCCCACAAATATAGTTCTTGGCAGTGATGGTCCGTAGATATATCCGGCATCGCGGTCTGGGCCTTGGTCAAAGTCGCGCTGATAGGAGTTGAAGATGTTTTTAACTCCTCCATTGATTTGCAGGCCGATTGTGCGGTATATTTTGAAGTCGTAGCTTAGTTTGAGACCCATATCAAAGAAGGCGTTTGTGAGGTTTGCAACATCTTTTTCAACCCATCCTGCGAAGTGTTGTACAAGCATGCGACCTGTATATGTACCTGTAAGAGAGATATCAAATCGGCGAACAGGGGTTACAGTTGCAGTCATATAGGCGTAGCTATCGGGACTACGGAACATACGGGTTTCAGAAGGTACGCTCTCGTCCTCGCTCCACTTTTCAGGCTCTTTATAGCGGCTCTTTTGGAGTGTTCCTCCGATTTGGAATTGCAACCATGGATTAAATGCAAGGCGCGCCTCAAGATTTAAGCCCATAACCGTAGCACCTGAGCCATTACGACGCTCAAGGACAGAGGCTGTGCCATCGTCTGTAGTCTCGCCTGTATCTTCAAGGGTAAACACATCATCAAGGATAGTGTAAAAGCCCTCGACCATCAAATTACCCTGCACTCCGTTTTTGAAGGTGTGATACATATCGGCAGAGACGCTAAATGTATGAGAACGCTCCTCTTTAAGGTCGTCAGCAAGGCGGATACGGGTACGCTCGCCGCCGACAATGGTGATATGCAAATCCTCATCAAAGGCCTGTGGTGCGCGGAATCCTGATGAATATACGGCGCGGATATTGATATTATGGGTTGGATTGTATCGGAAGTTCACGCGAGGAGAAAAGATTACATGGTCTATAAGATTGTGCTTATCAAAACGGCCTCCGATTAGAAATCCCCATTTATCATTTTTCCACTCGTTCTGAAGGTAGGCACTGTATATATGTATTGTCTGGTTTGTAGGCTCATAACCCTCTCCAAGTGGTGTATCTTTCATCATATCGAGGTTATACTCCACACCAACAGTAAGTTCTGCAGGAAGGAATAGCATCTTTGGGCAGCGGTACATATACTGAGCACCTCCAACAGCTGTAAATCCATGTGTATAACCATAAGCGTTAGGGTCCATATAACTACCGTAGTAGCTATCTCGTTTTACATCCTGAGCTGATGCATAAACACTATAACGGTGGCGAGTATTGGCTGTTGTTCCCTCAAAAGTGATACCTCCGCTATTGATAATATGGTCTGTAGTCTCGGCTACATAAACCTGATGCGGTGGAAGTGAAAGTTGGTCACCACCTCTACGATACTCCTTTGTTGCATGGTACTCAAGAGAGAGTTTGCTATAATTGCTTGTCTTGATATATCCACGCGCACCAACAGTCTGACCATCAATCTCGCCAAGCTCAACAAAACCGTCTCCATCGTGGTCATAACCTGTACGACGGCGATTTTGTCCATAAATCATCAATCCCGCCTTGCGATTGTCTGTAACAAGTGAGGCATTGAGAGTTGTATTGTTGTCTAAAGAACCACTACAACCGATAGAGCTGAGTGTATGGGTAAGTGTTCCAGAGTTGTAGAGTGGCTCTTTGGTAATAATATTCACCGTACCACCGATAGCAGAGGCTCCATAAAGAGCAGAGCCACCACCGCGAACAACCTCTATTCGCTCAATCATATTGGAAGGAAGATGCTCAAGACCATACACACCCGCAAGAGCTGAAAATACAGGTCGAGAGTCGATAAGAATCTGCGAATAGTGTCCATCAAGACCGTTCAAACGCACCTGATTAAATCCGCAATTCTGGCAGTTATTCTCAACGCGCACACCGGATTGAAAAGAGAGGCCCTCGGCTACCGTTGGCGAGGTTGTTACATCAAAAAGGCGCGAATCAAGTACACTTACAAGAGATGGAGCCTCTCTACGAGTTGTAACATTTCGGTTCGCTGAAACCACAACAGCGTCAAGAGTAACCTGCTGTTCGGTAATCTGAAAATCAATCTCCAGTGGCTCGCCATTTCGGGCAACAACTTTTTTTGTTGCTGAAGTATAACCCATGGCAGAGACCTCGATTGTAATCTCTACATCTTCGGGAACATCATTTAGAATATAGTGTCCTGTAGTATCTGTTGTTGTACCTATTGTCGTACCAATAACAGTTACATTGATAAATGGGAGCATTTCTCCTGTTTTTGAATCTGAGACATGACCGAATATATGTGTCTCAAAATCTGATGCATACATATTGCCGACAAAACACAATGCCGACAAAATGATAGATAAAATTTTCTTCATTTTGATTATATTATTGTATTATAAAACTACTTTTTTTGAAAGGGTTGGTGTTTTATAATACAACAGGAGGTGCGCGCAAAGAGAAAAATTGAACAGTGTCAATAGTGCGCAAAATTGGCTGTAATGCACAGATTACAGTCAATAATAGAATATAAAACGCAAAAGCGTGATGCTCACCAAGAGCAAAAAAGACAAGGTTGAAATGACAGATAGGACAGTCATCACTCATGCCATTTGATGCGGCATTTTGTGTTGTCCTCAGTGAATCATAGTAGCTGGAATCGTGCGTATGGAGGGCTTTTCCTGTATATGAAACAGCAATGGCTGCAAGCATAACCCACAGTACAAATCGCTGCATATTTTTGCTAATACCCACCATTTTCACCGCAAAAGTATCTCTTTTTTAACAAAAATTGCAAATTTGCGGCTAATTTTTTCTTGGTCGTCCCCTCTTTCTTGCTGGTTTAGATGGGTCATAAGCACTCTTTACAGGTCGAGCGGTGCGAGATTTTTCAAGATTTTTCTTTACTTGTTCAATAGTTACGGCAGGTTGGTGCAGGCTATTGCGACGCAACGCTCGCGGAGTGTCGCCCAAAAACTTACGACAGAATAGCGAGAAGTGGCCGTGGCTTGTAAAACCAAACTTTTTGATAATATTTTTTAGAGGTACAGCAGTATCTTTCAATAAACAGCTTATCTCTACAGCTCGCTGCAACTGCATCCACACATACGGCGTCTCCTCGAAATGTTGGTTAAAAAGCAACTTAAAATGAGAAAGACTATGACCGCATAATTTTGCAAGCATTTCAACATTTTTTGCATTTGGAGCATTATTGACAACAAGCGAGCGGAAAGAGATGCTATTATTAAAGAGTGTATAAAAAAGTGTTAAAAACTGCTCTCTGGTATAAAAATATCTAAAGACAACAAACAACTCCTCCAACTTTGAATTTTGGATTAAGTCGCAATCAATATTATTGCTCAGATAAAAGACAACAGAGCGTACAAAACTCTCCATTGCCTCATTTATAGGAACGGCTGTAAATTTATACTTAATCTTCGATATCTCTGATGCCACAGAGCGGAAGGTCTCCCCTTCAAAGAATATATACCCCGACAAAAACGACGCTACAAGCAGCTGAGAATCAGCCGTTGCAACAAGTTTATGGTCATAATTTCTCGCACAAAGAATTATACTATTGGGAGAAAATTTATAATCAGACTCATCCATAGAACAAACTCTCATCTCCCCAGAAAGGAGGAACACTAAACGGTTTGCCTGATTATTATCAATGAGTAACTTTTCGCCGGTTTTAACGGTAAGTAAACAAAATCCCGACTCCGGCAATTTTGAATTGGACGAGCAGGAGATGGAACATAAGGTGCTTGTCGCGTTCATGGTACAATATGTTTTTGGTGTTAAAAAATGCTTTTTTAGGCGCTCTTTATAAAAAACCGCATTTTCAACCACGAAATTAGTGTTATTTATTCATAAATGCAAAAAAGTGTATTAAATTTTTGAAAAAATTTTTCTATATATCAAAAAACGAAATCTTCTTCATGTTTTTTATCAACCCAAAATTCACTACAAAGGCCTAAAAAATAGTCAAAAAGGGTGGCGACTATTTTTGTATAGATATTTTCAAAAACTCGAAAAAAACCATACCTTTGTTATCAAAATAGGATGTAATCATGGAAATTTTGAATATCAAAAAGGATTTGATGGATGTGCCTTTTGCCGGCAGAGAGAGTAGCGGTATTGGTGTAGGCCTCTATGAGAGAGGCATCTCTCCACTGCTCCCAACGGCAGATATTCGCGGGGGCTACATACTTATATGTCATAGTGGAGCTGCCGATTTTGAATATTCACACACAAAGTATCGCGTTGGCTCAAGGGATGTTATAATTGTCTTTCCTGGAGATATTTACACACTAAGCAATACAACAGAGGAGTTTTGTTGTTCATGGGTCAGCTACAACCCTCAGTCGTTGGATGAGGCATTATACAACTTCCCATCCTCTTTTTTTAGGCATATTGCAGACCATCCGATATACAACCTTTCGGACAATGATGAGTATTCAAACCGCATGGAGTATCTGAAGATTTTAGGCTCCAAATTCTCAGACCACGACAACATCTGTAGGTATGAGATTATGCTTGCTCTCCTTAGGTCGTTATTTATGGAGATTTTCAACCGTATTGTAAGAAATTTCCGCATCAATACCTCAGAGCCTAAGCATCGTCGCAGAATACTTGATAGTTTTGTGGATTTAGTATCTGCAAATCCGCAGTGTAGAGAGGTGGCAACTTTTGCCGAAAAGCTCTGTATAACACCAAAATACCTCTCTTCGATAGTCCTTGACGGTACAGGATTTACAGCCAAAGAGTTTATTGACAGAAATGCAATTACTGTCATAAAACAGCTGCTTAAGACAACCGATTTATCGGTAAAACAGATTGCAGAGAGGCTTGAATATACAGGAAGCAGCAACCTTTGCCGATTCTTCAAAGATAGAACAGATACCACTATTTCACAATTCAAAAAGGGTTGTTGATATGATTCGCAAGGCACTTTTAGAGGATTTGGACGCCATTATGGAGATTATTGGCTCTGCTCAAGCTCTTCTTAAAGAGCGAGGTGTTGACCAATGGCAGGATGGCTATCCTGATAGGGATATTATAATTTCTGATATATTAAAAGGTGAGTGTTATCTGCTCTGCCATGAAGGGGCAGTGGCTGCTACCGCCGTAATATCTACAGCAGGAGAGGTTACATACAACCAAATTGATGGGGCATGGTTGGACTCCAACCCTTATATTGTGATACATCGTTTGGCTGTAGGCAGCAATTTTCTAGGACAGGGACGAGCCAAAGAGCTGTTTTTGTATGCAGAAGAGTTGGGTCAAAATCTCGGTATTAAGAGTATTCGTGTGGATACTCACAAAGACAATATTGCAATGCAGAGTCTGCTAAAGAGTTTGGGGTATATACTGTGTGGAGAGATAACTCTTCTATCTGGAGCAAAGAGGGTTGCTTGGCAACTTATTACTCCGCATGAAAAATTTGGTTTTTGATTTGCAAAGTTGTATCTTTGCCTAAGATTATGCTTATTTCTATTATCGAGATACTACTGCGCGGTTTTGCAGTTGGTTTGGCGGCATCTATCACAGTTGGTCCTGTGGCGGTGCTGTGTATTCAACGCACACTCAGTAAAACAACCAGAGCGGGTATTGTCTCAGGTCTTGGTGTGGCATGTGCCGATACCATGATGGCTATAATCGCCTACTTCTTTTTTGCCATGATGCAGGCACAGATAGAGAAATACAGCCATATTTTAAGCATTATAGGCGGAGTCTTTGTTGTAATTGTGGGTGTTTATATCTTTTTTCAGAACCCTGTACCTCAAATTAGGCGCAACAGAGCGGGAAATACAACCCTTTGGAAGGATTTTGCATCCATGTTCGGCTTTACAATAGCCAACTTTGTTGTGGTTATCCCATATATCCTCGCATTTTTTGCTATGTTCGGCGTAGGTACAGCCTCGGAGAATCAGGATATGGCATCGCTACTGACAAGTATGCTTATAATTTTAGGATTTTTATGTGGCGCATGCGCTTGGTGGACAGCACTAACCTCAATAATTAGTCTGTTCCGTCGTCGTTTTCGTCCACGACACCTATTAACAATAAACCATATTGCGGGAATTATTGTGAGCCTACTCGGCATATACACTATTCTCTCAACTTTTACTCAAACAACAAATGGAGTGCTACACTAACAACAAAAAGATAGTTATTGCCATAGATGGTTTCTCTTCTTGCGGAAAGAGTACCTTTGCAAAAGCTATCGCAGCCCGTCTGGGCTATATTTTTATTGACACGGGCGCAATGTACCGCTCTGTAACCCTCTATGCTCTTGAACATGGAGCAATCCGCAGCGGTATTGTAAATGAAGATGAGATTATACGCCTGCTTGACAATATCTCAATATCCTTCAGATTTAACCCTATGCGAGGCGCAAGTGATATATATGTCAATGGTGATATTGTTGAGGGTAAAATCAGAACCATCGAGGTCAGCAACTTTGTCAGCGCGGTAAGTTCTATTCGTCAGGTGCGCGAGAAGCTTGTTGCTATACAGAAGCAGATGGGTGCATCACGCGGCGTTGTGATGGATGGCAGAGATATTGGTACTGTTGTCTTTCCGGATGCGGAGCTAAAGATATATATGACCGCTGATGCCAAAGTTCGCGCACAGCGCAGATATGACGAACTGAAAGCAAAGGGGGATGATGTATCTTTTGATGAGATTTTGGAAAATGTAATCTCTCGCGACCATCAGGATATGAATCGCACAATCTCTCCACTTCGCCAGGCTGAAGATGCTATTGTTCTTGATAATAGCTACATGACCATCGAGCAGCAGATGGAGTGGTTTGACCGCGAATTTTTAAGGGTGCAAAATTCTCTACAATGAGGGTTACAATAGATGATAAATCGGGGTTTTGTGCCGGTGTTGTCCGTGCTATATCAGAGGCAGAGCGCGCTCTTGAGCAGGGTGGCACCGTCTATTCGCTTGGAGATATTGTACACAACCGCATGGAGGTACAACGCCTTGAGGCTTTGGGTCTTAAAACCATAACACACAGCCATCTTGCAGACCTTGAAAATTGTAGAATACTTATTCGCGCTCACGGAGAGCCTCCTACAACATATACCCTTGCCGAGAGTAAAAACCTAACCATTATTGATGCCACCTGCCCTGTTGTTGCGGCTCTGCAGAAGAGGGTAAAAAGGGCACATGAGGCCATGAAGAGCTGTAATGGTACGGTGGTAATATTAGGTAAGAGGGGACATGCCGAGGTTGTAGGTCTTACAGGTCAGGTTGATGAAGATGCTGTTGTTGTTGAGAGTGCTGCCGATTTGGAGCAGATAGATTTCAATTCGCCGATATATTTTCTATCACAGACAACTCAATCTGTGGCTCTATTCAACGAATTGTGTGATATTATGCGTAGCCGCCTGGCTGATAACAGCATGCTGACTGTTGATGACACAATCTGCCGCAGAGTATCATCCCGCGAGGAGCATTTAAGAAATTTTGCCCGCTCTTTTGATGTTGTACTCTTTGTGTGTGGTCGCAAGAGTAGCAACGGCAAGGTGCTTTTTGAAATTTGTAAACAGGAGAATTGCCGCTGTTACAATATTGAGGAGCCGAGTGAGATTAACGCCTCTTGGTTTAAGGATGCTCAGAGCGTAGGTGTCTGCGGCGCAACATCCACCCCATCATGGCTGATGCATCGTGTTGCTGATGCTGTAGAACATATTTCTAAGGAGTTATGAAACAGGTTTTTGAGATACTAAAAGAGGAAAATTC
Source organism: Alistipes sp. (assembly GCA_017507075.1). GTDB lineage: Bacteria > Bacteroidota > Bacteroidia > Bacteroidales > Rikenellaceae > Alistipes. The sequence goes on from JAFWBN010000120.1 coordinate 15,114, forward strand.
TGGCGATATTTTCAAAGATGCACAGAGTATCATCGAACAGTCTCGTAATTATGCATATCAAGTTGTTAATATTGCCATGATACAGCGTAACTGGTTGTTAGGCAAGCGTATTGCTGATGAAGAGTTGCAAGGCGAGAATAGAGCTGAGTATGGTAAAGAGGTTGTAAAAAAACTTGCTGACCACCTTACAAACCTGTATGGCAAGGGTTTTACAACAAGTAATCTCTATCAATTTGTACATTTTTATAAGTTCTTTCCTGAGATTTTCCACACAGCGTGTGTAAAATTGCCATTGCTCTCTTGGTCCCACTATCGCACCTTACTCAGGGTAGCTGATAAGAGTGCCAGAGATTGGTATCTACGCGAAGCTACAAATGAGATGTGGAGTGTAAGAACACTTGATCGAAATATTGCTTCTCAATACTATTATCGCCTGTTACAATCTCAAGACAAACAAGTTGTAAAAGAAGAGATGACCAAAATTACAGCACCTTATCAGCAGGATAAATTGGAGTTTATTAAAAATCCTGTTGTTGCTGAGTTTTTGGGATTATCTCCTAATTCAGATTTTTCGGAGACCAAATTGGAATCATCTATTATTACTCACATCCAAAAATTTGTAATGGAATTGGGTAAAGGATATGCTTTTGTATCCCGACAACAACATATCAAAACCGATATGGGAGACTATTTCATTGATTTGGTATTCTACAATTATATCCTTAAATGTTTCTTGTTGATAGACCTCAAAGCATCAAGAATTACCCACCAGGATGTCGGACAGATGGATATGTATGTAAGGATGTATGATAATCTGAAACGAACAGATGGAGACAATCCAACAATTGGTCTTATCCTTTGCTCTGAAACAAGTGAAGACATGGCACGATACTCTGTTTTGCATGATAATAACCGCCTATTTCAAGCACGATATTTAACCTATCTCCCAACAATTGACCAATTGAAAAAGGAGATTGAGTTGCAAAAAGAGATATTTAGACTACAACAAGAAGATGACGCTACTAAAGATTATATTGATTAAATAATACTATTATGAAACGATATTTACTTCGCAGTTTGAAATATTTTCTTACACTCTGCGTTCTATTGTTGGCACTAATTTGGCTCAAGATAACATACGAGAGTCTGCCTGTAACCATGGGTGAAATGATAAAAATCTACTTCTCGGCATGGAACGGTTGGGCTATGGCGGCAACTGTTGTGGTACTTTCGGCAACATATCCGCTTTTTGGCTTTGTCTCTCGCAAAATTGATGGCGATATTGTAGAGAATCGTGAGCAGATTATAGCAGCCATGGAGGTTTCAGGGCTACAATTAGTAAAAGAGGATGGTTGCAGTATGACCTTTAGAGCGACAGGTTTGCAGCGAATAACACTCCTCTTTGAGGATGAAGTTTTGGTTGAAAGTGTTGGTTCTCAAATTACAATTAGCGGTCATCGCAGAACGGTTATCAGAGCTACAATACGCCTTGAGGGTTATATTATAAACAAGAGAAGAGTTAGCAATGAATAGACGACTTTTTTATACTATTTTGGCACTTGTTGCTATTCTATGTACCACAACCTTTGCTACAAAAAACGATTTTGGGCTTGGTCGCAACATGGAGACCCTTGTAAACCTTATGAAGGTTGTCTCTACAGACTATGTTGACACGGTTGATGCAGATAAAATTATGCGTCATGGTGCGGAGGGTATTATGCGTAATCTTGACCCATACTGCAACTACCTTTCTGAGACAGATATGAAGGAGTTTCGCAGGCTTACAACGGGAAAATATGGGGGTATAGGCGCACTGATTCGTCAAGACAGCAACACTGTTCGCATAGCCGAACCATACAAGGGCTCGCCTGCCGATTTAGCGGGTCTAAAGATTGGTGATAAGATTGTCGAGATAGATGGCAAGGATGCCGTTGGCATGACCACCGATAAAGTTAGTTCTCTACTTCGCGGAGAGCCAAACACTACGGTAAAAGTTACCGTTGAGAGTATTTTGGACGGCAAGCGCAGTGTAAAAAAGATTCGCCGAGAGAGAATAGCAATTCCAAGTATCGGTTACGCGGGTTATGTTGACACGGGTGTTGGTTATATTCTACACTCAGACTTTACCGAAGATTGTTATGTCGAAATGCGTGCCGCTATTGAGAAGCTGCAGAGTCAAGACTCTCTAAAATCGCTTATTTTGGACTATCGCACCAATGGTGGCGGTGTGTTACAGAGTGCAGTAAAGGTGTTGTCTTTGTTTGTTCCAAAAGGCACACAGGTTGTTGAAATGAGGGGTCGCGGCAAGGGTGAGACAAAGAGTTTTAAGACCGAATTTGAGCCATTGCTTCCAAATACACCTCTTGTGGTACTTATTGGCGAAAATAGCGCATCAGCTGCAGAGATTGTTGCAGGCGCATTGCAAGACCTTGACCGTGCTGTGCTTTTGGGTAGTCGTAGTTTTGGTAAAGGTCTTGTACAATCGACAATCCCGCTCGGTTTTGGAAATTTTGCAAAGATTACAACGGCAAAATATTATATTCCGTCAGGTCGTTGCATACAGGCTGTGCGTTACTCAGATGAAGGCAGGGCTGAAAATGTGCCGGACTCGCTTATAACAGAGTTTAAGACTGCGGCAGGTCGTAAGGTTTATGATGGTGGCGGAATTATGCCTGATAAGCGTGTTGACCCTCAGTATATCAGCTCTTTTGCTGTTACTCTATACCTTATGGGTATTATCGAAGATTTTGGGGATGACTACTATCGCCGACACCCTGATATTACAATCAACCCATCAACATTTACCATAACGGATAGTGATTATAACGACTTTACCAAGCTTGTCAGCACAAGGGATGTTCCATACAAGTCTGAATCACGCAGAGCCATTGAGCAGTTAAGAAAATCGCTCGAAAAGGAGCGTTATAATGATAGTCAGATTGCTGAAGCTATGGGACTTATCGAGCGTCAGCTGCAGGATGACAAGATGAGCAATCTTGTAACTTATAAAAAGGAGATTATGCAGACTATAAATGCCGATATTGTACTCAGATATGCGTATGCAGCCGGCAGAACAGAGAGTTCACTCAGTTACGACAATGGAGTCAAAGCTGCTATCGAAATGTTGAAGGATAGCAATGGTATGGCAAAGATTCTCTCAGAACAAGACACGCCAAAAAAGTAAAATTGGGCTATTCTAATTTACAAAAACTGTATGTTAAAGAGGGTTCGTAAAGGTTTAACAAAGAGCGGAAGGGTTATTCTGCTTGTTTTGGGCGCACTGATTGTAGGTGCCTCCCTCTTTATTACATATCGCATGGCGGAGACTCTGAGTATTAAAGAGCGACATGATGTTGAGCTTTGGGCAGCCGCCATGGAGAGGGTTAACCGAGAGGCTATGGGCGACTATATGAGCGACCCCCTTGTCTCCTCGATTATCAACAACCGAAACAATATTCCGTTTATTATCACAGATGAAAATCTGAGAGTTGTATCATACCACCTTATCCCAGAAGATATTATCAATAACACTGAGCGTCTGCATATCACATTAGATAAGATGGCAAGCCACAACACCCCTATTGTGGTTCGTTTTTGGTGGACAACAGAGCATAACCATATAATCTTCTATGGGCGCAGCTCGACACTGATAATGCTCTACTTCTTCCCTATCGCTCAGATGATTGTAATCATAGCCTTTGTGGTGCTTATTTTTGTGGCTTTTCGCTCCTCAAAGCAAGATGAGCAGAACAGGGTCTGGATAGGTCTTGCCAAAGAGACAGCACACCAACTTGGCACACCAACATCCTCACTGCTTGGCTGGATTGAGTATCTTAGAGAGCAACAAGTTGATAGCATGGTCGTAGAGGAGATGGAAAAAGATTTGGCACACCTGCGCAAAATTGTTGACAGATTCTCTAAAATCGGCTCGGATACACCTTTAGAGAGGGCAAATATAAACGAGGTTGTCGGAGACTGTGTGATGTACTTCAGAAAGCGTATTCCGAGAAATGTAACCCTTGAATACAACGGTTTTGCAAGTCAGCCCGTCTATGCGATGTTAAATAGCGCACTTTTTGAGTGGGTTGTTGAAAATCTGCTCAAAAACTCCTTGGATGCACTTCAGGGTCATGGCTCTATAAATGTAAAAATCGCCTCAACAGAGAGTATAATTACAATAGATGTCTCTGATACAGGAAAGGGAATCTCAAAATCAAATTGGAAAAAGATTTTCCAACCCGGATTTACAACAAAAACCAGAGGTTGGGGTCTTGGACTCTCCCTCTCTCGCCGTATTGTTGAGGAGTATCATCGAGGAAAAATCGCCGTTACCGAGTCTGTTATCGGCAAAGGAACAACAATTCGTATAACCCTAAAACGCGCCTTTGAATAGTATGCCACTAAGAGCTTTACAACACAATATATCCCCAGCTGAAGCTTTTGGTGCAGCGTCAATGCTTGCCGAACAAAATAACTCTTCGGCACTATTTGACTCTGCAGTCTTTGGCACACCGTTCCAGACAACGGCTATGATTATAGGCATTGTCTATATATTCTTTATTGTCAGATATTGGGAGTTTTTGCGATACTTTATCATAACAACCTTGGGTATCAGGATGTCAAACCGCGACAAAAGCCATATCAATCCGGCAGAACAGACGAATATCGAGGTTGTGATGATTATTCTGGGGGTTATACTGCTTGCGCTTTCCGCAGTCAGAGTTTGTGGCGTATGGTATCCCAATCTGCTTAATGGTATAGAAGAAAAAGATGTCTTTTGGGTGGTTGGAGGATGTGTCGCTGTGGCCCTGAGTGTAATGTTACTCTTTCAATGTGGCACAATAACCCTTGCAGCAACAATCTGCGAACACAAAAAAATTGGCAGCGAACTGTTAAGCACAAAGTTGCTGTATATGGCAGTCGCTTTTGTTGTTACAATACCCTTTGGTGTAATGTTCCTGCTATGCTCTCATACAATGGCAACAATCGGTTTTTGGGGTATGATTTTATGCGGAACAATTTGGGTAATTATCTTTGTTAAAGAGACTTTTTTGTTCTTTGTTTCGCAAAAAATTTCAATTTTACATTGGATTTTGTATCTTTGCGCCCTGGAAATCTTCCCGACCTCTCTTATCCTTGCGCCAATTCTGCGTTGAAGGGGTCTGTAAGAGCGAAAATAGTGTATTATGACAGAGATAAAACGAATTTTAGTGTCGCAGCCAAAACCTGCGATTATTGAAAAATCGCCCTTTTTTGAGTTGGCAAACAAATATGAGCTTGAGGTTGACTACCGCCCACTTATAGAGGTTAAAGGTATCACTTCAAAAGAGTTCCGCTCCCAAAGAGTGGAAATTCTTGCTCATACAGCAATTATCTTTACCTCACGAACAACAATAGACAGCTTTTTCAAAATCTGTGAGGAGACAAGGGTAAATATCCCTGAATCAATGAGATACATCTGCTCTACCGAGGCTATTGCCCTCTATTTGCAGAAGTATATTGTATATCGTAAGCGCAAAATTTCATTTGCCGATGGCTCTTTTACAGGCCTTATCGAGCAGATTGTGAAACACAAGGACGAGAAGATGCTCCTAACCCTCAGCGAACCTCATAAACCAGAGATTCCGGAGGCTCTTATTCGCCTGAATATCAACCACACCCCTATTATCCTTGCCCGTACTGTGGCAAGCGATATTGCAGCAGAGGAGCTTAAGAGTTATGATATGCTACTACTCTACTCCCCATGGGATGTTAAGGCTATTTGTGAAAAACTCGAAGCCTCAGAGATGCCTGTTATCAGCACCTTCGGTGAGGGAACACTCCGCCTTGCAACAGAGAATAAACTGCCTGTAAAGGCCTCTGCACCGGCTCCAGGTGTGCCATCTTTGGCAAAGGCTGTGGATTTGTATATCACCGATATTCTCGCAGGTAAGCAGGTTGATACTGTAGAGTTCTCTGAAAACGAGGAAAACGAGGAGTTTCTTAGAACCCAGCAGACCAAACTTGCTAAAAAAAGCCGCACCCGTAGAAAATAAAATGAACACACTGCCTAAGTCGGAGAGATTGCACTCTTTTGGTGCTATCCGCAGACTCTTTACTGAGGGTCATGCAGGATTTATCTACCCCTTTAGGTATATGTTTTTTGTCGAAAAAAGCGAACAAAACAGCGTTGCTGTGCTATTCTCTACTCCGAAAAAATTCCACAAACGAGCAAATAAGAGAAACTCCCTGCGCCGCGGCATGAAAGAGGCTTATCGCCTTAATAAAGAGATACTTACAAAACATCTTGAAAACCACCGTGTTGAGGTTGCTGTCATTTATTCATCAAAGACCTTTCACGATAATAAGAGTATAGAAAATGGGGTTAAAAAAGTTCTTCAAGCAATCGCTGAGAGTTTGTAAAAAACTACTCACTCTGCCACTTATTGCCCTTGTCAGATTCTACCAACTCTGCATATCACCCCTCACCCCCGCATCATGCAGATTTACACCAACCTGCTCACAATACGCCTTAGAGGCCCTGAAAAAATATGGAGCCATCAAAGGTGGATACCTAACACTTAAACGCATCGCCCGCTGCCACCCTTGGGGCGGTAGTGGATATGACCCTGTGCCTTAGCAAGGTCAAAGTAATACTATATACAAACAAAAAGCCCTTTAGGAAAATCCCAAAGGGCTTTGTTGCTACACTTGTTAATCTATGCACTAATGGCGCGCAAAGATTAAAGAGTTGCCAAAAAGTCGCTTACATTTTTCTCTATACGAGCCGCAACATCCTCTGTCTCCTCTTTTACAAACTTTTCGCCTGTAATATTCTCATACAACTCGATATAACGCTCTGTAATAGAGGCAACAATCTCAGGAGTCATCTCTGGCACTGTTTGACCCTCCTGACCCTGGAAACCATTTGCCATAAGCCACTCACGAACAAACTCTTTTGAGAGCTGCTTCTGCTTCTGGCCTGCAGCAAGACGCTGCTCGTAGCCATCTGCATAGAAATATCGAGAAGAGTCCGGAGTATGAATCTCGTCCATAAGGTATATTACACCATTTTTCTTACCAAACTCATACTTTGTATCTACAAGGATAAGACCCATTTTGGCTGCAATCTCTGTTCCGCGAGCAAAAATTGCACGGGTATATCTCTCAAGAGCCTCATAATCCTCTTGGCTAACGATTCCACGAGCGATAATCTCCTCTTTTGAAATATCCTCATCATGACCCTCGTCAGCCTTTGTTGTTGGGGTGATGATTGGCTCCGGGAACTTCTGATTCTCAACCATACCGTCCGGCATCTCAACGCCGCAAATTGTGCGCTTACCAGCCTTATACTCTCTCCAAGCATGGCCTGAGAGGTAGCCACGGATTACCATCTCAACCTTAAAAGGCTCGCACTTGTGTCCAACAGTTACCATTGGGTCCGGAACAGCAATTTTCCAATTTGGAAGAATATCTGTTGTTGCATCAAGGAATTTGGCTGCAATCTGGTTAAGCACCTGACCCTTAAACGGAATACCCTTAGGTAGCACAACATCAAAAGCTGAAATACGATCTGAAACAACCATTACAAGGTAATCACCGTCAATGCTATACACATCTCTAACTTTGCCAACATAGTGGTTGTTCTGACCCTTGAAATTAAAATTTGTCTTTACAATAGCTTCCATACTATTTTATCTTAATTTATGTGATATAAGCGACATAAACTCCTCACGGGTTCTATGGTCCGAAAGGAATATACCTGTAAATGCTGATGTTGTTGTTGCGGAGTCCTGTTTTTCAACACCTCTCATCTGCATACAAGTATGCGATGCCTCAATTACAACAGCAACACCAAGAGGGCTTAGGGCCTCTTGAATAGAGTCTCTAATCTGAACCGTCAAACGCTCCTGCACCTGCAAACGACGAGCAAAACACTCTACAACACGGGCTATTTTTGAGAGACCTGTAATCTTACCATTTGGAATATAGGCAACATGAGCCTTTCCGATAAATGGCAACATGTGATGCTCACAAACAGAGAAAATCTCGATATCTTTTACAAGTACCATCTGACGATACTCCTCATTAAACATTGCTGAGCGAATAATCTCGATAGGATTCTCGTTATAACCCTTTGTAAGGAACGACCACGCCTTTGCCACTCGCATAGGGGTCTTAACAAGACCCTCACGAGTTGGGTCTTCGCCTAATAATTTAAGTACCTCTGTGTAGTGATAAGCGAGTTTTTCGAGGGTTTTATCGTCAAACTTATCCTCTCTTTTATAATTTTCCATCCTTCAAAAAATTTACAAGTTTTGCTACGGCTCTTCCTCTATGGGATATTGAATTTTTCTTCTCTGCCGACATCTGCGCAAAGGTAGTAATTTCTCCCGAAGGTACAAAAAGTGGGTCATATCCAAAGCCCTCACATCCTGACTCATTTTGAGCAATAGCACCCTCAACAATACCCTCAAAAAGATACTCTTTGCCATCTAAGATAAGGGCTATAACGGTGCGAAAACGGGCTTTTCGATTACTTTGCCCCTCAAGGTTTTTAAGCAATAATTTATTGTTTGCTGCAAAATCGTGTCCATCTGTAGCATAACGCGCCGAGTGTACTCCAGGCTCTCCACCCAAAGCCTCAACCTCAAGCCCTGTATCATCTGCAAAACAGTCTGCGCCACACTTTTCATAGACATAACGGGCCTTTTGCAGGGCATTTCCCTCAAGGGTTGATGCGGTCTCAGTAATATCCTCTACAATCCCACACTCCTTAAGTGTTACCAACTCAAAAGCATCCCCAAGCAGTGCTTGTACTTCGCTGAGTTTATGGGCGTTATTTGTTGCAAAAATTACTCTTTTCATTATGCTCGGTTATATAAAATCTCTTTCACCGTCTTGGTAAACAACGGTTGTTTTTCTCTCTTTATTTGTTATATTATCCTTGTACTCTATGTGTACCCTGCCAGACATATAATAACCATCTGAGATTATTGTAAGGGGGTAGATGGCATCAGTCCTAAATTTGATATTATAGGTGTTACGCTTGCAATTTATCTCCCCTCTGCTATCGTATGTAAAATAGACTTTTTGCTCCTCGATGTTAATATTATAACCAACAGTGGTAACAAAATCCCTATTCTCTTCATAGCTCTCCTCTTTTATTGGATGAATATAGACACCCTCTTTGCCCACAACACCCGTAACCTCAGCAAGTGTATGTTTTGTTGTGGTTGCTATATTATCCAAATCAACCCTCCAAACACCACCCTCTGATAGTTTTTTACCGTCTGTTACAACTATGTATTTTACTTGAGAGTATTTGTTATTTTTCTCAACAAACACAACTTTTCCATCCTCTAAAGTAATATCATAGTTGTTAAACCAGAGCTGTTTTACGAGGTTTTGTGTGTCTTCATCCATATAAAGCACTGCATCAGCACAGATAAAAAATCGAGTATAAATATCTACCTGACCAATGTTGTTTGAGACCTTTCTCCACAATAATACATTACCATTATTAGGAATAGGATAACCTCCATTATCAAGTTTACAAGAAGAAAAACTCAGCAGTGCTACAATAGCAAAAAATATAGCCTTTTTCATAACTCCTCCTCTCTATTTTTTACCCTTTTTTGCGGCATCAAAACGATAACCAATACCTATACGACCCCAGCCACCAAAGCCAGAGCCAATCTCTGCAAAACCAAAGAGGTTGCGACCAAAAGTACAACCAAAAAGGGTCAAATCTCCCCACGGAAGCACTTCATATCCGTTACTAACAACACCTACGCTAACAGATGAATAGAGTTGTACCTTCTCTCTGTAGAGATAGACAAATCTTACGGTTGGCATTACTCCAAAAGCGTAAGTATTTTGAGTTTTAACCTTTTTGTGAGTGTTATTATCCAACCGAGACTCTGTAACAGCTCCAAAATAGGCAGTTCCTCCAAACTCAAACCAACGACGAGAGTGATATGTATAACTTAAAGAAAACATACCTGTAAAGTATCGTGGAGTGCTATATGAGTCTGTCTTTTCCATCTCATAGCGAAAATCGTATGTATAATCCTCTACCGGATGCCAACCAAACTCATCAAGAAATAGCGATTGCACCAAGGAAAATGAGCCAAGACCCACACGAATATCATGTTTGTTGACAAATTGAGGCAGTGTGCGGGTAATTGTAACTGTATTATCCTGCTCATTATGAACAATTGTCTTTTGTTGCGCAGAGGCGGTCTCCAACAACAACAATGTCATAATTAGTAATTTTAACCTCTTCATATCCTAATGTGTTTTAGTTAGTATTTTGTTGCAAATTGTTATTTTGCAATCTCAAGCTGCTCTACATTGTAGTCTGCCAAACACTTGTCTATAACCGCTTTTACAACAGCATCTATCTCCGAGCCATCTGTATAATCTGCAGGACAGACATGGTTTACACGATTGTCCTTTATCAAAGTGTTCATCTCAGCCCTCTTCGCCTTGTCTTTTGGGTTATAGACTGCAACAGAGTGCCCACCAAAATTCTTAACCAGACGCATACATGGAATATCCGTTGTTCCGTCTCCAACATAAATCATGCGGGAGAAAGGCACGGGTCGAGACTTCTCCTCCATGTATTTATTAACCTGCTTGGTGTCAAAAACAGACTCTACACCCTTGTTTATCTTGAAGATAAACTGCGTTTTGTTTGTGTAGTTTACCGCCACAGCCGGCCAATATGCTATTCCATCTACATTGTAGAGAAACGAACAGGCGTAAATCTTTTGAAAACGGTCTGCAATGGTTGTTCCCTCAATAATCTCTTTAAGACCCGAAGAGTTGATGTAGTGCAAAATCTTTATCCCTCGCTCTGCACCATAACTGTTTATACGCTCAAACCACTCCTCAACACCCGGATATAGCTTTACAGCACGACCCGACTCCTGAAAAGCCTCCCTGCGCAGAGAGATACCCTTAGCTTGCGCCTCACGAATCATAAGAGCCATATAGGTAAGAATCTGGTCGGCATCCTGCTCTTCAGCAAGGGAGTTTGCCTCACTCCAAAACTCTTTATTACTCTTGCCTACAGCGGGTATAAAGTTGTACTCCTGCATATTTCCCGCAGCAAGAGTGCCATCAAAATCGTAAATAAGGGCTACAGTGAATTTATAATTGTTGTTTTCCATAGAGCAAAGTTAGTAATTTTCACTATTTTTGCATATCGTAAACTAAAATTTTTGCTATGGATTTCAAAAAAGTTATAGAGACCCGACGCTCCGTGCGCCGTTTCTCCCCGACAGCTGTATCGAGAGAGGTTTTACTTGATATTGTAAATCAAGCACTTACAGCACCTTCATCACGAAATATGCGCACCACAAGGTTTATTATAGTGGATGATAAACCAACACTCGAAAAACTGTCCGAAATGAGAGACTATGGCTCCTCTTTCGTTAAAGATGCCCCCGCGGCTATCATCGTCTGCGCCGACACCACAAAAACCGACCTGTGGAGAGAAAACTGCTCAATATCAGCAACCTTTCTCCAACTTGCAGCCGTTAATGCTGGTCTGGCAAGCTGCTGGGTGCATGTCTTGGGCCGCCCAAGACTTAAAGATGTGCCAGAGGGCGAACAAGCTGATAACTACCTGCGCACATTTGTAAATATACCCGAAAATTGGGCGGTAGAGTGCGTTATCGCCCTCGGATACTCCGACTTTACACCAAAACCACTGCCAGAACACGACGATTGTGGCTCCGTAATCTGGAATACCGAGATTTAAGTATAGCTTAAGTACCGCCGCTTTTTGAAAAAAGCGGCACCAACCGACGCTGCTCGTGAGGGCAGAGACTGCTTGCAGGCTTTGCCGAACTGCGAGGAGGAAAAGACATCGAAGATGGCTTAAAAACTTTCAGCAAAAACTTCGTTTTTGGGCGTGTGCGGATTTAGGATAGCCTAAAGGCTATTACGATAAAAAAGAGAGATTTGCTTTTGCTCAAGTAAACTTGGCAAGCAATCTCTCTTTTCTCTCGTACCATCTGCGATGGTTTTCCTAAATCCGAAAACTACGAAACTTAGTTTGTTCTGTTGCGCGCTATTCTATGTCATTGAGGGCTGAAAGC
>JAFWBN010000121.1 GCA_017507075.1 Alistipes sp.
ATAAAACAGCGAAGGGTAGTACAAAAGTACGACCCTTTGATGTTTTATATGTTAGCGGAAGTAGATGCCGTGCTATGACGGCAAAGAACGGCAAATTTACACTAAAACCTCAAAATCCTCCTTCCCCACTCCACACAAAGGACAAACCCAATCCTCCGGAATATCCTCAAAAGCAGTTCCTGCGGCAATACCGCTATCTGGGTCGCCAACTTCAGGGTCATAAACCCAATCACATACTGTACAACGATACTTTTTCATAGTATTATAATTTAACACGCAACTTTATACACAAACTTTGCCATAAGTAGGCTAATGGCATGTATGAGCCTTACACCCCTCGCCTGAATCGAAAACAAAACCCTTAAGAAAGGTTGCAACAACATCCTCAACAACGCCTGAGCAACCACGGATAACTCGTATAGAGTGAGATTCGAGTTTATTTTTTGCCCCTTCGCCCATATTTCCGGCAAGCATCACGCTAACACCCATCTCTTTAAGTATTGAGGCTATATTTGACTTACAACCGCAACCTTGTGGAGATGGAAGAGTCTCCGTTGTGGCGACCACACCCTCTTCAACAGTGAATATTGTATAGTGGTCGCAATGTCCAAAGTGGTCATCAATCATACCCTCTCTGGTTGGTACTGCTATCTTCATTTTATTCATTTTTATTTTGTCTTCAAATAGTTATCAATAGCTTTTGCAGCCTTACGGCCTGCACCCATAGCAAGAATTACCGTTGCTGCGCCTGTAACAGCGTCGCCACCGGCAAAGACTCCCTCGCGAGAGGTTTGTCCATCCTCTGTAGCTACGATACAACCCCTGCGGGTAGTCTCCAAAGAGTCTGTAGTTGCTGCGATAAGTGGATTTGGCGATGTTCCAAGAGCCATAATAACCACATCGCAATCTATTTGGAAGTCAGAGTCTGCAACCTCTATAGGTGAGCGGCGACCACTTGCGTCAGGCTCACCAAGTTCCATCTTAACGCAATTAAGACCTACAACCCAGCCCTTGTCGTCTCCAAGTACCTTTGTCGGATTGGTGAGCATCTTAAACTCAATGCCCTCCTCTTTGGCGTGGTGTACCTCCTCAACTCGCGCAGGAAGCTCAGCTTCACTACGACGATAGACGATTACAGCCTCTGCACCAAGGCGTTTTGCAGTACGCACGGCATCCATTGCCACATTTCCGCCACCAACAACAACGACCTTCTTGCCCACATATATAGGGGTATCATACTGCTCGTCGTACGCGCGCATAAGGTTTGCACGAGTAAGGAACTCATTTGCGGACAGCACTCCGTTTAGGTTCTCGCCCTCAATACCCATAAATCGTGGTAGTCCCAGCACCTGAACCTACAAATACAGCATCAAAGCCCTCTGAGTCCATAAGAGAGTCTATTGTAACTGTTCTGCCGACAATAACATCGGTCTCAAACTTTACACCAAGTCTCTTTACGCTCTCAATCTCCTTTGCTACAACACCTTTCTTTGGCAGACGGAACTCAGGGATACCATACACAAGTACGCCTCCAATCTGATGCAGTGCTTCAAAGACGGTAACATCATATCCCTCCTTTGCCAAATCGCTTGCACAAGCAAGTCCTGCAGGGCCACTACCAACAACGGCTACTTTTTTGCCGTTCTTCTCTGGCAGTGATGCCGGCTGAGGATTATCAAGTCTCCAATCGCCAACAAAACGCTCTAATTTACCAATAGCCACACTCTCGCCCTTAATGCCGAGAATACAGCTACCCTCGCACTGACTCTCTTGAGGACATACTCTGCCACAGATACTTGGCAGCGATGAGTCGCGGGCGATAATATCAGCAGCACCCTTTATATCTCCCGCCTTCAGAGCCTCTATAAAATGAGGAATCTGAATACCTACAGGGCAGGCAGCAACACATCTTGGATTTTTACAGTTAAGGCAACGAGAAGCCTCAAGAGTCGCCTCCTCAAGATTATATCCCAAACAAACCTCCTCAAAGTTTGTGGCACGAACTGCCGGATTCTGTTCGCGTACCGGTACACGCGGTATTTTATTTGCCATAATTCTCTATTTATCCAAACCTATATTACACTTATGACCCTCTGCTCTCTCTTTAGCAATGGCTACAGCTCTCTGTTCCTGGGTGCGATACATACCTTGACGACGCATAGCCTCATCAAAATCAACCTCGTAAGCATTAAACTCAGGGCCATCAACGCATGTAAACTTAGTCTTACCGCCAACAGTTACACGACATGCACCGCACATGCCCGTTCCATCAACCATTAGCGCGTTAAGTGAAACAATACAAGGCAGAGAGAACTTTTTGGCAGTCATAGTTACAAACTTCATCATAATCATCGGGCCTATAGCCACACAGCAATCATAACTCTTGCCATCCTCTGTGATAAGTTTTTCAAGCAATGCTGTTACAAGACCATGGAAGCCACAGCTGCCATCATCGGTAGCAATATAGAGGTTTGCAGCAACGCTCTTCATCTGCTCAGTATAGATAAGCATATCTTTTGTCTTTGCTCCGATAATCACATCAGCCTCAATTCCATGCTCACTAAGCCATTTTACCTGCGGATAGACAGGTGCTGTACCCACACCTCCTGCGACAAATATAAATCGCTTACCTCTAAGCTCTTCAAGCGGTTCTGACACAAAATCTGACGGGCGACCAAGCGGACCTGCCACATCAGCAAAACTCTCACCTCTATCTTTTGCAACAATCTTGCGTGTCGAGACACCCAAGGCCTGCGTAACCATAGTTACTGTACCCTCCTCAGAGTTGTAATCCGCAATGGTAAGCGGAATACGCTCTCCTTTTTCATCTGCACGAACAATGATAAATTGTCCTGGTTTTGCCGACTTTGCAATCCTCGGTGCATAGACCTTAGTCTGCCAAATACCTTCGGCAAGTAGGTTTCTCTCCAATATTTCAAACATAGTTTGTTTTATTTAGTTCTCTATAATTGCACTAACCTTAATACTCTTTACAGGATACTGCGGGTCATCAGTTACAATCATTACCCTATCCGTAACTGCTCCAAATCCCAGCGTTGTTGGATTGAGTCCAATCTTTAGCGTAGCACAACCGTCTGTAGCCAAACTCGACCCACCATCAACCGTAACCTTGACAACACCTCGCTGACTTTCAACCTTTCTTATATTGAGAGTCGCCATGCCGATATTACAAATCTTTATCTGTCGCTCGGCATACTTTAACGAGCTTTTCAAAGTGCCAAATTTAATAAAATTTTCGGAGAGTTGTACCTTTTGAGGCTCTTTATCTTGTCTTTGCGACCTGCTATCTATAGCTATACCATTGATAATCAATTGATAATCAGCCTTTATGCCATTTACCTCAACACTCAGCACATCTTGTAACGAACCATATATATCGCCGCCATTTGGTATATAGTATCCAAACTCTATTGTTCCCTGCTGGGATGGTTGAAGGGTCTTAGGTGCAGAAATCTCTAACGCTCCACTTGTCTCAACCGCTTTGATAGATATTGTAGTAGCAGTTTTTGATGTATTTATAATGCCTATGCTGCTCTGTATTCGTTTTCCGTGCTCAACATAACCAAAGGCATGAGCATTGGTCTCTATGCGCACCCCTCCGCCAAGTTGCAAAGGGTACTGCTCGGCAATGCTTCTTCTGCGAGGCGTAATTGTACCCGAAATTGTCAATGGAATATTACCCTGAGAGGTCATCACCACAGCCTTTCTATTAAAGACCCCCTCCGGCTGATTCATCGGGTCAAAAACGACTCTAACCTCGCACTCTCTACCGGGCATTATAGGTTTGCGTGAATATGTAGCCTTCGTACAACTACATCCTGCCGAAACATCAAGAATCACAATCGGAGCATCTGTAGAGTTGCGTCCCACAAATGTATGCTCTACCGCACCTCCATCCTCGGCAATTACACCAAAATTGTGCTTTGAGACCTCAAAATATATAGAAGTCTGCTCTGCAAATGCCGTCAGTAGGTGCAAAAGTGCTATCAATAATATAGGTAATCGTCTCTGCATGGGACAAAGTTACACTTTTTTTGAAAATTTTTCACAAAAAGTTTGGTGGTAAAAATTATTTGCTCTATATTTGCACCACGAAAAACGCAGAATAGTCTGCGAAGGTTCTTTCAAACGCCTGAATAGCTCAGTCGGTTAGAGCACATGACTGTTAATCATGGGGTCCTAGGTTCAAGTCCTTGTTCAGGCGCAATTGCGCAAGGGTTGCAGAGATAGTGCCAAGATAGTGTGGATAGCGTCTTGGTAGAGAGTAAATATCTGCTGTCCCAAGCCATTTTTTGGGAGTTTAGCTCAGCTGGTTCAGAGCATCTGCCTTACAAGCAGAGGGTCGGCGGTTCGAATCCGTCAACTCCCACGAGAGCAACAAATTCAAACAGAAAGCCACTCTTTGAGTGGCTTTTGCTATATATACGCCTTCGGGAGTTTACTCACGATTGGGCGTATATGGCAAAAGTGTAGTACGAAGTACGGATTTCTGTTTGAATTTAGAGACTGTTTTGGATTTGTTTGTGAGATTATTTTTTTTGACTATTTTGTGGCTATTTTTTGCTTGTAATTTTTGGTGCATAGCGGCACTATGTAACAAAAATTACAAAGAAAAAAGAGTCGTAAAGAGTATAAAAGAACGATGCAAACAAATTCAAAACAGTCTCTTACTGCCGAGGGGTGTAGGCGGATGGGCGTAACGGAGCATCTTTGATGCAAAGTAGCCAATCCGTCTATATTTTGTTTCTTGTCTCTTTGCGTGCCAGCCCGCAGATACAGAAACAAAAAAAATCAGGCAATTCTTGCCTACTTATGTTTGGCTTAAGTTGGTGGAGTTCAAATTGTTGAGGCGGTTATCTCAGTCGTGTTTTCCCGCACCATACAAGAATTTCTAAAGTTTTCTTGTATGACTGCGGCACTCCTTCGATGACTATGTCCGCTACGCGACACATAGTTCGAATCCGTCAACTCCCACAAGAGCAACTTTTTCAAACAGAAAGCCACTCTGTTGAGTGGCTTTTGCTATATATACACTTTCAGAAGGTTGTTCACACATGCAACCAACATATCCGAATTATCTCTTAATAGGAAAACCCTTCAACTCCTTGATTTCTCTCTTCGGAATCTCAATAGTTGTTCGCGTATCAGAGATATAATTGACAGCTCTGTTGATTACACCACCTAATTTACCACTTTGGTCTGCTCCGATGGTTGTAACATGTATATAACGCTCTGTATTTATTGTTCCTGGATCTATAAAGAAATCTGAGTCATTTATCCATGGCTCTTGATCCAGAATATTCTCTTCGTATAGTAATTTCCAAAGCACACCTGCATCTGTGTATAATACATAGTTATACACCTCCTCTATTGAAGACACACATACTGTATGTTGATAATAGTAAGAACATTTACCACTCTTTTTAATACTCCAAAGCCAACATCCATCTTCGTATGAATAGTTAGGATATTTTTCAAAATAAGCCTGAGGGTAGCTTCCTTCCTCAAGTGTTGACATTTTGACAATTGTTAAATCGCCGTGTTGATGCTCGGCATTGAAACCTACTATACATAAATTACCTTCTGTACCTGGATTGTCCTCATAATCGTATATATAACCAGTATATTGAGATTCGATTGTTGCTGGAGTCCACTTCTCTTTTATGGTAGCAACAATCTCCTCATCACTAACCGATGTTAGGTCGTCATACCACATACCTATATAGAAGTATGACACATCCAAATCCCAAGTCAGCAAAAATGCGACAGAATTTGTAAGACTTACAACATCATGAACATATAACTGGCAATCTGGTGCATATTTACCTGTTTGAGAGACCTTTACAGTGCAACTTTTGCCCGATGCCTCAGAGATTGTAATCTCAGCCTCGCGCGCCTTTGAAGAGTTGTTGTCCGAAGAGGTTGTAAAGGTGATAGATGCATCTTTATTACCACTTGTAGAGGATGCATTGAGCCAAGATGGGAGGTTGCTGACGCTCCATGTAGTGTTTGAAGTAACTTTAATTGTTCGCTCACATTTTGCAGTAGCCTCAAAGATAAGTTCCTGTATATCAACATCCAGAGTAGCGGCAGCACCCTTCTGTTCGATAGATACAGAACAACTCTTTGTACCATCGTCAGAGAGAATAGACAGAGTACAATTGCGAGATTCCATCTTCTCATACTCAGGCAGAACAACAACCACTGTAGCATCTCCGAAACCTGTCATTGGCGATATTGTTGCAAAACTTGCGCTTGGAATAATACTCCAAGAGTTATTGCTCTGAATCTTAAAAGTTTGCGAGCCGCCATCTGCGGTAAATTGTAGTGTTTGTGTACTTGTTGTAAGTGCAGTTTCAATCTCTTTGTCGCAAGAGGTTAACAGCATAGTTGTTCCCAATACGGGAAGACAAAATGCTAAAAATGATAAAATTTTTTTCATAATAAAATAAAATAATAGAGGCGTGCAACTATTCATCACTCGTCTAAATTCTGGCACCGCCAAGCACCAATCCAACAACAAGTACGAACAGTTCACGCCCACATAGGCGCAAACTTTCGGGACTTATTCTCGTTGGATTTTCTAAAAATTGGCGGTTTTTGAATTTAGAGAACAAGAGCCAAAGCTCACTGTAGTATGTATGATAGTAGAACGCCTTCAGTTAATAAATAGGTGAATAAGCTGCATATACAGCCACTTGAAAACGCTCTTTACTCTTTTTTTACATCATAGGCAAACTATTTTTTTTGTTTATACATTAGTTATCGCCACAAATATAGTGAAAATTTATCAATTCTCTTGCATATTAAAAATATATCGTTTACCTTTGTATCGGTAACCGATATAACGGTAAACAATATAATATTTATATAGCAACATATGAATACAAACAACAATGCGTTAACTGAGGCGGTTTATTACATCCTTTTGGCTCTTGTAGAGCCTTTGCATGGTTACGGGATTATGCAGCGCACGGCTCAGCTCAGTGGTGGTCGTCTTATAATCTCTGCCGGCACGCTCTATGGTGCGTTATCCACGCTTTTAGAGAAGGGTTGGATAGAGCAGCTTGAGGCTGTGGCTGATTCTCGCAAAAAGGAGTACAGAATTACGCCAATTGGCAGGGTGGTGCTTGAGCAGGAGCTTGTGCGTCTTGAGGAGCTTGTAAAAAATGGAGTACAAATCTTAAAACAGTAATACTATGGAGAAAATGGAGTACAAAAAGGTCTGGAATTTCTTTCTAATCTCTCAGGCCGAAGAGGAGGAGCGTTGGCTAAATGAGATGGCTCGCAATGGTTGGAATTTTGTGCGTGTCAATATGATGTGCCGCTATGTATTTAAGAAGGGTACCCCTGGAGAGTTTATATATAAGCTTGATTTACCGGAGAATATGCCACATGGGCTTGGGAAAGAGGAGTATTACAACTTTTTGACAGAGTGTGGAATCCGTATTGTTTTTGAGCTGAAAGATTGGATGTATCTCCAGAAAAGAGCTGCTGACGGTCCATTTTCAAGTGCGGAAGATATGTTCTCTAAACTCAAGATGGCAAATAAATCTTACAACTATGCCGTTAAAACGCTCTCTATGCTACTTAAGGTATTTACCGCAGTAATGGCTTTGAGCCTGCTTTGTCAAGTGATATTCTCAAACCCTAATATTGTGGATTTCTTTAGAGGTGTTACAATGGGAATAGGCATAGGCTCACTCTTTGCGTTTACTCTAATCTGGGTGCCGGTACTAACCAAGATACGCAAAAAGATGAACGCCTTAGTGGATGAAATTGCCATAAAGCACTGATATTGCGGACAGGTATGGCGCATCGTGAAAAATCCCTGGATAGGACATACTTTAGCGTATTTCCTACTCAGGGATTTGAGGGATGTATCGTAGATACCGTGCTATGACAGCAAAGAGCGGTAAATTACTCGCCTGGCACCAATATACGACCACAATACTCACATACGATAAGCTTCTTACCCTGGCTTACCTCTACCTGACGCTGTGGTGGGATACGGTTAAAACAGCCGCTGCAAGCATCTCTCTGAACGGTTACAACTGCAAGGCCATTGTGCACCTTGCTACGAATGCGACCATAAGCTGTAAGGAGGCGGTCATCAATCTTCTTTTTTGCCACCTCGGCCTGAGCCTCAAGCTCCTTAACCTGGTCAGCAGTCTCAGCCTCGATATTATCGAGCTCTGTACGCTTTGCTGTAAGGTCGATATTACGCTCTGCAATAAGAGCCTCAGTCTCCTCGGCCTTAGACTTCTTAACCTTTATAGCAGCTGCATACTCTTTGAGGTTCTTCTCTGCAAGTTTAATCTCAAGCTCCTGATACTCAATCTCTTTTGAGATAGCATCAAACTCGCGGTTATTGCGAACATTATTCTGCTGCTCAGTATATTTGGCAATCATCATATTCGCCTCGTCAATCTGACGACGACGCTGACGAGTAAGAGCGTTAAGCTCCTCAATATCCGCATTGATACCATCTATGCGGGTATTAAGACCGGCAATCTCATCATCCAAATCCTGAACCTCGTCTGGAAGCTCGCCCTTTACCTTGTTGATTTCATCAATCTGTGAATCAATCTTCTGCAACTCGTAAAGAGCCATAATCTTCTCATACATCGAGTAATCTACCTCAACTGTCTTTTTTGTTGTAGCCATATATTATTATTTTTAATATTCTAAAAATTTTATAATGCGCTAATAATCACTATACTACAAATAATAATGCACAGGATTTTTCAGACACGCGCTCTTATGGAGCGCAAAGTTACTATTTTTTTTTGATAAATTCGACAAAATTTCAAATAATATATCAACTGCACAAAATTCACTTTCAAAATGTCCCACATCGCAGATAACGAACTCTCCATCTGGCAGATAGAAGTCGTTATACTTCAAATCGGCTGTAACATAGGCATCACAAGCCGCATCTGCAGCAGCACCTATAAGTGATGCACCTGCGCCCGTACAGAGAGCAACGCGCTCTATTTTTGATTTTACCACCTGACTATGGCGAATAACGCTGCATGACAATCTATCCTTAAGTAGAGCAAAAAAATCTGCAGTATCCATCGGCGAGGCGAGAGTTCCAACCACACCAAAACCACTATTTTCCGATATCTGCTCAAGGATTTGCATATTCTCAAGACCCAACATACCACCCAAACGCCAACTCATACCGTTTTTAACTGAGTCCAGATTGGTATGGCATGCATAAAGGGCTATATCGTGTTTTATAGCACTCTCAACGCAACGCTCCACAACAGAGGCAGAATTGAGTCTTTTTAGTGGGTGGAAGATTATTGGATGGTGGGTAATAATCATACCGCACCCTGTGTCAATAGCTTCTTGGATAATCTCCTCGGTTACATCTACTGCAAGTAGCACGCCGCCCTTAAGTTCATCATCAGACCTACCTACAATAAGGCCTGCATTATCATAAGACTCCTGCAATGCAAGCGGAGCAAATGCCTCTATACACTCTGTAATCTCACGAATTTTCATACCTTAAAAATCAAAAAGTGTCTGCTCAAGATAGACCGGTTTTTTGGGCTGATTCTGCTCCTGACTCTGCTCACTTGGAGATTGGGATGCGTTCTTATCGACAGCTTCTACCTCTCCCAAAGAGTCTCTTACAGCAATAAGCATAGATTGTAGCGAATACAATCTGTCAAGCAGCTCGATATTTACATTTGTCTCGGCATTTGTACTACGCTCTGCCTTAAGGGCCTTTCTTGCCCCCTCAAGGGTCATGCCTCGCTCCTTAACATAGTGATAGATACGCTTAAGCTGCTCAACATCGGCAGGCGAAAAGAGACGATTACCCTTTCTATTGCGCTGCGGCTTAATACTTGGGAACTGAGTACCCCAATATCTGATAAGCGACGCATTGACATCAAGCATCTCTGCCACCTCTCCCATTGTATAAAATAATTTTTCTGCCATATCTATAAGTTATTTATTTTCAACGAATTAGGATATAAATTATTAACCCTAAGACCAATTCTTTTTACAAATCCGAGAGCATAACCCTCACACTGCACAAGATTGATACCCTCAGTAAATTGTACTGCTGCAATATCGTGTTTGCGCAAATAGTTCAAGGCCTCCTCTCTACTCACCTCAACACAAGGCACAACCTCTCTATTAAACCACACTGACTGAGAGAGTGCCCACTCCGGTTTGAGCTTGTTCTTAAATATCTGCCCCATCTCTACGCCGGAACATATCACGGTCAACGACTCAGAGAGCGATTTCACAGCCCCATACTGCGACTTTGCATAGCAATAGTAGCTATCCATCACCTGCGCGAAGGCGAGTTTTTCCGGATTTCGCACCCATTTTGACAGCTCTTTTGTACTATCTTTCGCAGCCTCTGTCATAACCTTTTTGCGCGCTTTAGGTGTGATTGTTCGAGTTGAAACATCAAATCTCTTACGCGCAACAGCCACAAAGAAACCTTCGCTTTGAACCCTATGAGGGAAGAATCTGAACGCCTGAAAATCGCCAATCTCTAACTGCTCTATACCCCACTGAGGATTTATATCTACACTCTGTGAGCGGCAAATCTCGTCGCCCCACTCAGAGAGCATCTGCTCCACAACACCCTCATCTTCAGTGTTATTAAAAGTACAGGTGCTGTATATAAACAGCCCCCCTGCTTTAAGGCTCTTCCAAGCCTCCCGAAGTATTGATATTTGGCGTGCTGCACACATATCTACACTGCCCGCGCTCCACTCCTCTCTGGCGGTATCATCCTTACGAAACATCCCTTCGCCCGAACAAGGAGCATCTACTGCCACAACATCAAACCAACCTTCAAAGGCTGAAATATGTTCAGGGGCATTATTTGTTACAACAACATTGCCCAAACCCCATTTGCGAACATTATCTGCAAGAATATTGGCGCGATTTCTCACATATTCATTTGCCACAACAAGCCCATTAGAGCCCACAAGGGTCGAATAGAGCGTTGTTTTTCCACCAGGAGCAGCGCACATATCAAGCAGACGACACCCCTCTATGTTTTCGGCAGACAAAATATGGTCTATAAACTGCGAGCCAGCCTCCTGAACATAGTAAGCACCTGAGGCAAATGCAATATCGGTTGTAAACTGAGGTCTTGAGTCCAGATATCTACCCAATCTGCTCCACTCAATAGCACTACCCCACTCTCCGCCCTGCCACTTATGCGGATTAAGACGAACAGATACGGGCGAAGCTGTATCAAGGGCTGCAAAGAGCCTTTCAGCCTCCGTCTCGCCTAACTGACGACGCATATTCTCCACAAAATCAACAGGTAGCATATTTTTATTCTACTTGCTATTCTCTCCTTTTTATACTATTCCAAATGTGTCGCTATTAAGCCAAAATTAGAAAAGGCTTGCTTGGCGAACTGCCGGATGCTCCGCATGAATCTCATCCAAACGCTTATATAGCGAATCAAGCACCTTGATATTTTCGACAAAGTCCATATTATCTTTGTCAATAATAAACACCTCGCCATCATAGTTCTCAACCCACTCATTATAGCGGTCATTGAGTCGCTTCAGGTAGTCAATATCTATATTCTGCTCATACTCTCTGCCTCGCTTGCGAATCTGGCGCACAAGGGTATCGATGCTTGACTTGAGGTATATCAACAAGTCGGGCTTGGGAATAAGGTCTGTAGAGATATCGAATAGCTTCATATAAGTTCCGAAGTCTCTACCCGACATAAGTCCCATTTGGTGGAGATTACCTGCAAAGATGTGTGCATCTTCATAGATTGTTCTATCCTGAAACACATTTGCCGAGCCATCCGAAAGCATATCCATAGTCTGACGGATACGACTTGCAAGAAAGTGTACCTGGAATTGGAACGCCCAACGATTCATATCCTCATAAAAATCTGAGATATAAGGGTTATCCACATCCTCATAGTAGGCCTTTGCCCCATAATGTTTTGTAAGAATCTCTGTTAGCGTGGTCTTGCCACTACCGATGTTTCCCGCAATTGCAATATACATTTTTCTCTGTTTTAATTGTTTCTAATTGAAGTAATAACCAATATCCGCTATAGCAGACGGCATAGCAAAGACCACAACACGGTCATAGGCATTTATCTGCATACCACTTACGGCAATAAACACCTTGTCGCCACGCACAATTCCTCCGATAATTACATCGTCAGGCAGACCCATCTGACCGATAACCGATTTGGTTGCCGGGCTGTTTGGTTTGACAATAAACTCCAGTACCTCGGCATCACTACCTGTAAGACACTTGATTGCCAGCACATCGGTTGACATTGTAAATCGGAATATATTTGAGGCTGTAACAATCTTTTTGTTGATAATTGTATCCACACCAACAGAGTCGGCGATGTTGATATAGTTCATATTCTCAACCTCGGCAATAACCCTCTTTACACCCATACGCTTAGCAAGCATAGCGGTAAGGATATTGGTCTCACTACGACCCGTTACAGCTACAAAGGCATCCATATTTGACAGACCCTCCTCCATCATAGCCTCCGTATTTCTACCGTCTTGATGGATAATAAGTGTTTGGTCAAGCATCTCAGCAAGACGATAGGCTTTATCTGCATTATAATCTATCAATTTGATATTTACCTGCTCCTGCAGAGCCTGTGCAATCTGAATACCTATACGAGAGCCGCCAAGAATCATCATATTATTGACTCTCACGCTACTCTTTCCCGACAGAGCCATAACCTCGCCCACAGAGTCATGACGAGAGATTGCATACACCATATCTCCCACCATGTATGTATCTGACGATTTGGGGATAATGGTCTCTCCTTCGCGCATAATTGCCACTGTACGATAATTGAGCATCTCCGCCTCATCGAAACCAGAAATAGAGGCTCCAATAAGAGAGGAGTTAGGCTCAAGACGAAAGACAACTAAAGAGAGTTTTCCGCCCGAAAAATCTACAAATTCCGTAGTCGAAGAGTGTCCCAACAAGTTGATAACCTCCTCTGCTGCAATCTTTTCCGGATAGAAAAGGTAATCAATACCCATATTGATAAACATCTCCTTGTTGTTAGGCTCAAGGTACTCGTTATTGTCAATTCGGGCAATAGCTTTTTTTGCACCCAATTGCTTTGCCATAATGGCAGAGAGGATATTGTCGTTCTCAATAGAGTCAACAGCTATAAACAGGTCGCACTTACGCACCGAGGCTTTACGCAACACGGCAAAAGTTGTTGCATCGCCCTCAATAGTTATAACATCCGCAAGACTACCCAACTCTGCAAGCAGTTTAGGGTCTTGATCTATCACTGTTATATCATGACCATTTCCACTGAGCATCTTGGCAAGATGATTGCCCATCTCCTCGACTCCAGAAATTACAATTCGCATAAAAACTGTTTTGAAAATTTCAGACAAATGTATAAATTTGTAGCGAGATTTCAAAGCATTTTAAGACTTTGATTAAATATAAATTTAATTAACCAATGTAACTGTCTTATGTCCAATATATTAACCGTTATACTTATCGCTATAGGAGCAGTAGCTTTTTTTGCTCTTGCAATGTCTTTAACACTTATCTTTAAGGGACACCACATAGAGTCCGAAATATCTACAAATCCCAATATGAAAAAACTCGGAATTAAGTGTGCCGTGCAAGAGACACGAGAGGATATTGCCGCTGAAAGTTGTGATACAGACAGCGTATGTACAGGCAACTGTGCCGGCTGCGACATAGACCACAATAACGCAAAATAATAACCTAAATCATTATGAGACACCTATTTACACTTTTTGCAACACTGTTTCTCGGTATTGCAACACTCTGTGCTGAGGGCATTGAGAAACTCCCAAAAACAATCTATTCAAAGGAGTGGCGTGCAGGACATGTTCAAGGTATTGCCATTGACACAGAGCGCAAGTATATCTACTACTCTTTTACCACAATGCTCGTCAAAGCTGATATGCAAGGTAACATTATCGGCACAGTAACAGGTCTGCTTGGACATTTAGGCTGTCTTGAATTTAATGACACA
>JAFWBN010000122.1 GCA_017507075.1 Alistipes sp.
CCTGTCTCCAACTCCAAACGGTGCAGTTGGGCTATAATAGACTCTGACACAGCACGCTTGCGAGTGCGGTCGATACCTGTATAGACCTCTGTAAATGGGTGCTGTTGCTCGATAAGTTTTTGCCTTACAGCCTTGTTGTAGATAGCACGAAGTACTCGCATATAAAACGACACTGAATTACGCACTAAACCCCTCTGAACAAGGAATGAGTTATAATCTGTAATCACTTGTTCGGTCAAGGCTGACAGAGGCAGGCAAACATCGTCCAAAAACTCACTAAAACTGCTCATTGTCTTCTCGTAGTTCTTGGCAGTTCCGAGCCGGTTTGTCGCCCGTAGTTGCTCTACTTGGGTATGTATATAATCTAGTACAAGAATATGACTCTGGGGCGACTTATAGCGATTGATTATATCACTTACGGAGTAGTCCACACCACAGTTATCGAAGTCCAAAATTACCCTTCGTAGCAACGCCACATCGCTATCGATGCGATTCTGAATCATCGAGCGATTTGGGGCTGATGCGACTAACTTTTCTTCGTCTGCATTCCAGTCTGATGGGCACACACGGAGCCTTGTTGTGATTTGTTGAGTCTTACGATTGTGAGTGATTTGATAGTAGATAACACCTGCTTTGCCTTCAACGGATGATGGGCGCAATTTTACTTTTACTGTTGCCATAATAACCTCCTAAATTATACTTAAACAGAACAATATAAAAAGCGAGAAACAATTGTTTCTCGCTTTTGTATCTTGTTTGTTCAAATATAAAGGTAATTTGCGCGACAGTTTGGTTAACACCCACACATAGTCTATTCAAACTATGCGTCAAGCAATAACTTTTTCAATCTCTCCTCATCTCCCTCCTCTACCGATACTGTGTAACCGTATGACCACTCGCCAAAGTAGTAGCTATAGCTTTTCTTCTCGCCGACACGGAGCGTATATGGCCCGTTTTTTGTGCTACGAGCTACATTAGTGATACTCAATGTGATATAATCTTCGCCAACTTTGATTACCTCAACACCATGATTTGGTCTTCCGTTTTGAGGCCAACCAATATATCCAGGTTGTAAGTTTGCTATAGGTATCTCATAGATATCGTCGCCACCCATATCTCTACCCGTAACTTCACACTCCTTATATGAGGAGTCAACAAGTTTTAGAATTCTATTATCTGCCATAATCGTATAGTTTTATTTTGCAAGTTACAAAAAAATATCATAAAACCAAAACTTTCTTCAAATTTACTCTTAACCACCAAAACCACATAAGTACAAAACACTACGCTGCTAAACATAAAAAGAGAAGAACAAGCTCTTCTCTTCTGTATCCCCTTAAGGGGGGGGTGTAATGTATTTGGTTTTATGCGCCTGTAACGCCTATTTCGCAACATTAGGTTCTGTATGGGTTCAACAAATGATAGTACCCCATTCAGAGGCTCGACTGCGCTACTTGCAGATGCGCAGTCGTGTGCTCGAAAGTTTACACCCTCCCAACCTCCCTGGAAGGGAGGCGTAGTCAGGCTTCTCGCCCTATAAGCGTATATAAACAAAAAATCCGATGGAAAACCATCGGACCTTTTGTTGTACCCCCTCAGGGGCTCGAACCCTGGACCCCAACATTAAGAGTGTCGTGCTCTACCAACTGAGCTAAAGAGGCATTACAAGTGAGTCTTTCGACCCGATTGCGAGTGCAAAGATAGAGCAAAAATTTTACTCATGCAAACTTTTTTCAAAAAATTTACAAAAAATATTTATTTTCGTCGAACTTTGCTCTATATCATCTGCAAACTTGTCTATTATCTGAACGGCACAGTATCGCTACACCACTCGCCGTTTGCGCCCTCATAGACAACAGCCTGACGAGGATTTAGGCTCTTGAGCATAAGGTATGTATCGTAGATATTTGTTCCCGAAGTTGTTCCCTCGGCCAAGATGTATCCAACAACGCATGGGTGATGGCGCGTAGTAAAGTAAGTTGCGCGGTTAATTGTAAGGTAGCTATTTATCCACTGTGGGTCGTTGCTCGGATTACCTCCTATGCGGATATTATCGCCCAAAGTGTTTGTTGATATTGCCGCGCGGACAAAGACCATAATACCCGCTTTATCGCACTCTGTAAGCAGTGAGTCTGTTGCATGCCATACAGGAAGGATAATGCCGTTTTTAGCCTCTGTAAGTTGTTCTTGTAGCGGTTTTGAGGCATCGTAATCGACAAAAGACAATCTCTCCAACAGATGATTAACAAATAGTTTTCCCGGCTGCACATCTACCGCTCTAAGACCTATTGCTTGGCAGATATACTCTGCAGGGCGGTTGTCTATCACATTTTCAATCTCTACTGTAACCAATGCCGGCGATTTTTTACTCCATAGCACCTCCTGAGGCACACGAGCGGCAAAACGCAATGTATCCTCGCGGCGCATATCAAGGGTAATATCCTTATACCCTCTGACAAGCACTGCAGAAGCACCATCTTTAACCTGATAGCCGATGCGGGAGGTCTTGGCATTGAGTGCATCGCACTTCATAACAACGCCAAACTCCACAACGCCTGCGCCAGCATCATTTATATCTGTTGAGCAGAAGATATCGCGCACGCGGATTGTCGGCTGGCAAACAACCTCTACGGCTGCAGTATCGACCTTAAATGGAGCAGATGTAACCCCGACGCTATTCAACGGAGTATCTGTAAGGCGAATCTGGAGAGTGTTTCGACCCTCGACAACCGCCTTAGTTACATTAAACTCTACAGGTACTGCTCCGGAGCCGACAAAACCGATACTCTTTCCACCAACAAGAACCTCATACGAGGATGAGACTCTGCCTACTCGTACAATAACTTGACGGTTGAGCCACCATACAGGAACGGCAAAAGAGGAGTCATACACTCTGCCATCCTCAGAAGAGCTCCACTCTGCGAGTTTTGCCACATAAGTTGACGCCGTAGCATCCCCAGCAGCGGCAGCCTGAGCGGTATGGTATGGGACTATTCTGCTACGAAACGGTTCACCACCCGAAAATGGCTCCTCTAAGGTTTGTGCGCAAAGAGGACAGAGCGCAAATATTGATAATAGAAGTGTTATAATTTTCATAAATTTCATATCTTTGCCACAAAGATAGTAACTTTTTGTGATTTATGAATTACGGCAAGATAACTTTTCCACCCGCAGAACTCTCCATCAAAACAATTGATGGACAGAAGTATGTTTGGGACAATCTAAGGGGGCGTTATCTGCTACTTACACCTGAAGAGGTTGTGCGCAGACATGCAATAGCTTTTCTTATATCACACTGCTCTGTAGAGCCTCAAACAATTGCCCAAGAGTACCCCGTATCTCTTAACGGAACGGCACAAAGGGCCGATATTGTAGTTGTTGGCAGAGACTTGCGACCTGCAATATTGGTTGAGTGCAAGGCTACGGATGTTAAAATCACACAACAGACCCTTGCTCAGGCTATTCGCTACAACTCTGTACTTGGTGCAAGGTATATAATGCTCACAAACGGAGAGAGCCACTTCTGCTATGAGGTTATTGATGGCAAAGTAAGCCCTATGAAGGGTTTTCCTAAGATGGTCTATTAGTCGCCGACAGCCTATGGAGCAAACAAAAAGGGATGGCAAAATAACTCAGCCATACCTTTTTGTACACTCTATAACTTAGCTAAAACTCATAGCCGACAATATATGAACTATATCCCATCCATGATTCGTCTGTTGTATATATATCAACAGATTCTGTTGCTTGTCTGTATGCAAAATTATAAAAATATCCCCAAAAAATACTCTATCCTATCTTCTCGACAAACTTCACAAAAGCCTCCTTATAATTCTCGCCGATTGGGGTATATTCGTTGTTGGTCAGAAAAACGCGACCCTTTGTATAGCCTGTAACATGCTCAAGATTGATGATATATGAGCGGTGTACTCTCATAAAGCGGTCTGACGGCAATGCAGACTCCATGTTTTTGAGTCTAAAGAGTGTTACCATCTTTGTACCATCTGCCAAATTGATACGAACATACTCACCAACGCTCTCAAGGAACACTATATTTGAATATTTGACAAGTGAGGTCTTATGGTCTGCCCTAATGCTGATGCAATCCTTATCTGCTGCGCCATCTGAGACAGGCACAGCTGTATCCATCCTGCTCTTTAGTGCCTTTAGTTCGCAAACAGAGACCACCTTTTGAGCCGCACGAGAGAACTCCTCAAAGCTAAAAGGTTTGAGCAAATAGTCTATAGCATCCAATTTGTAGCCCTCGATAGCATACTCAGAGTAGGCTGTTGTAAAGACAACTATAGGCGGATTTTCAAGGCTTTTGACAAAATCCACGCCGCTAAGTTCCGGCATATTGATATCCAAAAATATCGCATCGCACTCTCCTCCCTCTTCAAGCCAACGGGCTGCCTCAACGGCATTATCAAAGCTCTCAACTATCTCCAAAGATGGTACACGAGATATATAATTTACTATCTGACGCAAAGCCAACGGCTCGTCATCTATTGCTAAACACTTTACGCTCATAAACCTACCGGAATTTTAAGGGTTACACGATACATTTTGTCATCAGTCTCAATATCAAGGCTATGTCTATCTGAATAGATATGCTCAAGGCGACGACGGACATTATCAAGTCCGATACCTGCATTATGTTTTCTATTTTGTGTCTGATAGACCGAATTTTCAAAGCAAGCCACAACGGTATCCTGCTCAACAGAGATATTTATGTGGATGTATGACTTATTATGTCTGCTAATACCATGCTTAAAGGCATTTTCCACAAAGACTATCATAATTAGTGGCGGAACGGTAACAGTAGAGGGTAAATCCTTAGGATAGTTCAAAACAAGGTCAATATCCTGAGAGTAGCGGATACGCATAAGTTCAATATACTCCTCAATAAACTGTATATCTCTACGCAGTGGCATTTGGTCCACAGCCGATTCATAGACCACATAGCGCATCATGCCGGATAGTTCTATAAGGCCTTTTTTGGCACTATCGGCGTCAATATCTATCAGAGCGTGGATGTAATTAAGGGTATTCATCAGAAAATGGGGATTTATCTGATACTTCAGATAGTACATCTCCGCCTCAACATTTTCTCTGGCAAGACGCTCCTTATCCTCATCCTCCTGCATAGACTCATAGAGCTTTTTAATACCTACATTGGCAAGGAACATAAATACTCCAAGTACAATATTCCAATACCACCTAAGGTCTGTAAGTGAGGCATGACGAGGCAAAATAGGCTCGCCGGCATAGCCTCCAGCCATTATTCTACCGTACTCGTAAAGCTCTATAATTCCAAATGTTATACACAAAACAATCAGGCAAGTGAGCAGATACCACGCTATTCGTCCGCGATTGAGCAAAAAGCGGATAAAAATCTGATTATTAAGCAAAAAGATAATAAAGTATGGCGTAATTTTACCCCACGCCAAAAAGACCTTATCAAAGTCAATATACGCCTCTGACATAAGGGTAGAGTGCATAATCGGGATAAGATAGACTACTGCCCATATTCCCGAATAGACGAGATTTTCACCAATAATCTGCTTTCTAATCAGAGGTCGTTTTAACTTCATAACACAAAAACTATTTTTGACAATTTCGGATTTGGAATAACCATGTAGCTACCCCAAATCCGAAAATAGTCCAATATCTAAAAATTACTTTAGACCAAGTTTGGCTACATCATTGTACAGATAACGCTTGATACTCTTCTTTGGAGTCTTCTCAAACTCTGATGGATAAATCGAGATTGACACCAAACGCTCGTATGCAGCAATCTGAGAGTTAAGAAGCTTAAGGTTCTCCTGCATAGTCTGCTCAAGAGCCACTTTATCAATACCCTCACGCTCACAAGTCTCAAAGTCTGGCACTACAAGGCCATAGAGTTTGCCGTCGCTCTCAAGCACTAAGGACTCAAGGACAAGAGGCATATTGTTGAGTTTGTCCTCAATCTCCTCAGGGTAAATATTCTGACCACTACCTGTAAGAATCATAGTCTTACAACGACCACGGATATAGAGTGTACCGTCCAAATCGACTGTACCCATATCTCCTGTATGCAACCAGCCATCAGCATCAATAGCATCAGCTGTAGCCTTCTCGTTCTTATAGTATCCCTGCATAACATTTTCTCCACGAATAAGAATCTCACCTGCAATATTCATTGGGTCATTAGAATCAATGCGTACATCGAGATAATCCTTCAAGTACATACCACAAGAGGTCGCCTTAAACTCGCGAGCGTCAGGAGTAACACTGACAAGTGGACCGCACTCTGTCATACCGTATCCTACGGTAAATGGGAAGTGAATCTTCTGTAAGAACAGCTCGGTCTCCTTATTCATCGGCGCGCCACCAAGCACTAAAATTCGCAAGTTGTTACCAAATGAATCGAGAAGTTTCTTCTTAATCTGCGCAAAGACAACCTCATTTACAAGAGGTAGTTTCATGGCAATACTCAGAGGACCTTTCTCAAGTAGTGGCATAATCTGCTTGCGATAAATCTTCTCCAACAGCATAGGCACGGCACAGATAACCTCCGGTTGCACCTTCTGCATTGCACCCAACAAAATCTTTGGCGCAGGAATACGACCAAGCAGTGTGATATGACCTCCTACGGCAAGCGGAGTAAGAAAATCAACGGCACAACCAAAAGCGTGTGCTAAAGGCAAGAACGATAGCGTACGGCCTCCCTTATGGAAGTACGGAACAGCTGAGTGGTCTTTGATTGTAGAGATATACGCTACATTGGCTGTAAGGTTATTCACAGTTAGCATAACACCCTTTGAATAGCCTGTTGTGCCAGATGTGTAGTTGAGAAGTATAAGCTGGTCGTTAGGCACTTCTGCATATTTGATATCATCTGCAGTAAAGCCTCTTGGATAACGCTTACGATAGTTTTCGGTCATCTGGTCGATGCACTTTGTCATCTTATCTCCACCCCTCTCAAAGAGTACATGGTAGTCAGTCAGAGACATTACAGCCTCAACATTTGGCATTGCATCCTCATCCAATCCATCCCAATAAGAGTCTGTAAGGAAGAGTAGGCGGCTCTCTGAGTGGTTTACAATGTGCTGAATATCGTTTGGAGTAAAGTCCTGAAGGATAGGAACAATAACTGCTCCATAAGTGATTGTTGCAATATAAACCACACACCAACGAGGAGTATTACGACCAACAAGTGAAATCTTATCTTTCGGTTTAATACCTGCCTCGTCAAACATGATATGCAGTTTTGCAATCTCCTTGGCAAAACCGTAGTAAGAGTAGGTCTCTCCTGTAAAGTAATCTGTTACAGCACTCATTTCACGATTTGAGCGAAATGACTGCTCATACATTTTAATCAAGTTTTGTTCTAACATAAAGTATAAATATAAAAAGGTTTTACTTAAATCAACTATTTTTCTCTTCTCTTCCAAAGGTACATCTTCGGCTCTGTTCCCGCCCTAAGTCTTGCAATATTCTTGCGATGGGTCCAAATAAGCAGAAGAGATACAACTACAGAGAATACTATAAACGACACAGAAGTCTCCCCATAGTGCAAATATGATGCACCCGAAAATATAGCTACAAAAATGGGAAAAAAGCACCCCGCGATAATTGACGAAAGAGATACATAATGCGTAAAAACGAACACTATACACCAAACAACAAAACAGAATAGAGCCACACTTGGCTGTATGCCCGTAACGGCTCCTATAAGTGTTGTTACACCCTTGCCGCCCCTAAAAGAGGCAAAGATTGGGAATATATGTCCTGCAACAGCAAATAGCACCGCTATAATCTTCAGATTTATAAGCCAACTTGGGGTTACTGTATCATCTAAGCGCATTAGAGACATGATATTTACAGCTACGAATCCCTTAAGAAAGTCAATCACAAAGACGGGGAGAGCAGCACGCACACCCAATACTCTAAGCATATTCGTTGCTCCAGCATTTTTGCTGCCATGCTCACGAATATCCATGCCATAGTAGTGTCTGCTTATCCAAACAGCACTTGGCACAGAGCCTAACAGATACGCCAAAATCAACAGCGCAAAGATGCAACAATAAGTGTTTCCCATTTAGTACAGCTTGCGTGCGTGTCGCCACAAAGGTAGGCAGAATTTTCTGATTATCCAAATAACCTCAAACCTATGTGTGGCACAACAAAATCACGCTTTTTTATCTTTTTACACCCGCTTTTGTTTTAATTACTACAACGCCTCCTACGCCACGAAATCCATAAAGTGTTCCATCTCTCTGAATCTCTACACTATGCACATCATTAACATTGACAGCATTTAGCGACGAGACCTCAACGCCATCACAAACAATAAGAGCCGACGCATGGTTTCCTATACTATTTACACCCCTGATAGTTACGCTACCAGAAGAGTCTATCACAAGATTTACTGCCTTGGCCCTAAGGGCATCTGCCAAATTTGTAAAACCCTCTCTGGCAATCATATCGGCTGTAAGCACACCACCTTTAGTTGGCAATTCTCGTCTCACAACATACTCCGCTCCTGCAGCTACAAGTTCTGCATCCTCAACAGCACTACCAATCTCGCCACTATCCGTAATTGTGATTTTCAGACTCTTGCGACTCTTAATAGGCAGCTGAAGGCGGAATTTTTTATACTTAATCTCCAAAATATCGTCTGCCTTGATATCAGTAAGTCCAAATCTGCCATCCTTACCTGAAACAGTGCGTTTATCCGACCCTTTGACAGAAATCTGGCATTTAACTCCCACCCCGTCAATATCGCAAATAAAACCATTAAACGGTGCGCTATTTTGCGCTACAATAGGTAATACAAAGAGAAAAAGCAGAACTTTCAGTATAACAATTCGTTTCATATAGCTTCGTTTTAATCTTCAAAGGTAATACTTAAGGCTGAAATATCAAAATTCTACACCTATCAAAAAATATAAAGTTGGTTTTAATCTATTTTTTGCGTATATTTGCGCACTTTAATATATTATAATATGGAACTAAAAGATTTCAAAGACCCCGTATTCTCGTTTAAGTGGCTCAAATCTTGGGCGTTAATCTTACTCGGATGTACACTTTTGGCTGCTGGATATGTATTTTTCATCAGCCCGTACAACATCGTTCCCGGTGGCGTTTATGGTGCAAGTATCGTTCTACACAACATCTTTCCGGCTATCCAGGTGGGTACCTTCGGATATATGTTCGACATCCCACTGCTTATTTTGGCATTCCTGGTCTTTGGAAGTAAATTTGGCTCAAGAACCATTGTTGCAGCCCTCTACACCCCTGGTATCATGAACCTTATAACCAAACTCTCCTTCCCAAATGAGGAGGCTATGAAGGCTCTTGACCCATCGCAGATGTTAGGCGGTATTCTCGATTTGTCAGACCACCTTATGCTCGCCTCGTTTATCGGCTCGGTATTTCTTGGTGTAGGTGTAGGTATTGTTGTGCGTCAGCAGGCTACAACGGGCGGAACAGATATTGTGGCGATGATGATACAGAAGTATTTCCACATCGGGTTCTCTAATGCGGTACTTATAGCCGATGCTGCGGTAGTATTTTCAGGACTGCTTGTTATCGGCTTTGGTTTGGGCACAGGCGAGCCTGACCCTGATGGTTGGTTGCTGTCGCTATACTCTCTTATCACAATCTATGTAACTTCACGAGTATTGGCATATACAATAAACGGAGCATCGTACAGCAAATTGATGTTTATTATTCTCAATGAGCATAACGAGACTCTGAAAAAGTTTATCCTCCACGACCTTGACCGCTCGGCTACATACATACAGTCTCGCGGCATGTATTCGGGAGCTGACAAAGAGATGATTTTCCTTGTTGTACCAAATAAGGATGTACCAATTGTCCAGCGCATTATCAAGGAGGTTGACCACACAGCATTTATCGTGGTTACAGACGCATACGACACCTTTGGCGAGGGATTTAAGCCTCTGCCAGAGAAGGATGACATACAGAATATATAACATGATTACAAACTCACTAAGGCCCTTGCAAGGAGTGGGCAAAAGACTCTTCATCGAGACCTACGGCTGCCAAATGAACGCAGGCGACAGCGAGATTGTTGTCTCCATTATGCAGCAGGAGGGTTACAGATATACCGAGAGGATTGAAGAGGCAGATATTATACTGATAAACACATGTTCTATCAGAGACAATGCCGAGCAGCGCATTTGGGGACGACTAAGCGAGATGCGCCGTCTGAAAAAGCAAAAGCCAGGCCTTATCGTAGGTGTGATTGGTTGCATGGCAGAGCGTTTGAAGGAGCAACTTATAGAGGGAAATACGGGTGTTGATATTGTGGCAGGTCCAGACTCTTACCGCACCTTGCCTCAGTTAGTACAGAGTGTTGAGGAGGGTGGCAAAGGTATCAATGTAGAGCTTTCTAAAGAGGAGACCTATGCCGAGATAGCCCCTGTAAGACTCGATAAAAACGGAGTTTCTGCCTTTATCGCCATTATGCGAGGCTGCAACAACTACTGTGCATACTGTGTTGTCCCATACACACGCGGAATAGAGCGTAGCCGAGACCCTCAGACTATAATAGATGAGGCCAAGACACTTTTTGAGAACGGATATCGTGAAGTTACTCTCTTAGGACAAAATGTAAACTCATACAGCTTTGGAGATTTTGGATTTCCTGAGCTTCTTGCAGCTGTAGCAGAAATCTCTCCGCTGTTGCGTGTTCGTTTTGCCACATCGCATCCAAAGGATATAAGCGACCAACTGCTAAAGACCATGGCTCAGTACGACAACATCTGCAAGAGCATACATCTTCCGGCACAGAGCGGCTCTAATGATATGCTCAAAAAGATGAATCGTAAATATACCCGCGAGTGGTATCTGGAAAGGGTTGCTGCCATAAAGCACTTCTTGCCTGACTGCACAATTACCACAGACCTTATTTCAGGTTTCTGCGGAGAGACTCTTGAGGACCACTCTCAGACCATCTCCTTGATGCAGGAGGTTGGATATGCCTCCGCCTTTATGTTCAAATACTCGGAGCGTCCCGGAACATTCTCTGCCCGCCATTTTGCAGACGATATTGACGAAGTTGAGAAGACACGCCGCCTAAACGAGGTTATTGCTCTGCAAAACAAGCTCTCTATTGTCTCTAATCAGGCTGAGGTGGGCAAAATCCGCGAGGTACTTGTAGAGGGGACATCTAAGCGTAGCGAGGAGCAGCTCTGTGGCAGAACTTCGCAAAACAAGATGGTTGTCTTTGATAAAAAGGATTACAAAGCGGGCGACTATGTGATGGTAAAAATCACGGGTTGCTCTTCGGCAACACTCTTTGGAGAGGCTACTGAGTAGTACAACAGTTATTTTTTGATAATACAAACTTTTAATTTGAAGATATGGCTTTACAATGTGGAATTGTCGGACTTCCAAATGTCGGCAAATCAACACTTTTCAACTGTTTGTCTAATGCCAAAGCGCAGTCGGCAAACTTTCCTTTCTGTACAATAGAACCAAATGTGGGCGTGATAACCGTTCCTGACGAGCGACTTGTAAAACTTGCTCAGATTGACAACCCTAAGCGAGTAGTGCCTACGACAATAGAGATTGTAGATATTGCAGGTCTTGTAAAGGGAGCCTCTAAGGGAGAAGGTCTTGGAAACAAGTTCCTTGCAAATATTCGCAACACAAACGCTATTATACATGTTTTGCGTTGCTTTGAGGATGGCAATATTACCCATGTTGATGGCTCTGTTGACCCTGTAAGAGACAAGGGTGTAATTGATACCGAGTTACAGCTCAAAGACCTTGAGACTGTCGAGAATCGTATCGCAAAGGTTGCAAAGCAGGCTCAGACAGGTGGCGACAAGACTGCAAAGCGTCAGTATGAGATTCTTCTTCGCTACAAAGAGGCTCTTGAGCAGGGTCTTTCGGCTCGCACCGTAGAACTTGACAAAGAGGAGCGTAAAATTATGTGGGACCTTAACCTGCTTACAGACAAACCGGTACTCTATCTGTGCAATGTTGACGAAAAGAGTGCCGTTTCGGGAAATAAATATACAGAGGCTGTAGCAGAGGCCATAAAAGACGAAAAGGCGGAGATGCTTATCGTCGCAGCCGCAACAGAGGCAGATATTGCAGAGCTTGAGAGCTATGAGGAGCGACAGATGTTCCTTGAGGATATGGGTCTTACAGAGTCCGGCGTAAATCGTCTTATAAAGGCTGCTTACAAGCTACTCAACCTTGAGACCTTCTTTACAACGGGTGCTGACGAGAGCCGTGCCTGGACATATATTCGTGGAGCAAAGGCTCCTCAGGCTGCAGGTATCATCCACACAGATTTTGAGAAGGGTTTTATTCGTGCAGAGGTTATCAAGTATGACGACTATGTTACACTTGGCTCAGAGAAGGCTTGCAGGGATGTGGGCAAGATTGGAATTGAGGGCAAAGAGTATGTTGTTCAGGATGGCGATATAATGCACTTCCTTTTCAATGTATAATACCCTTTTTTGAACAGATTTGTCGGCTATAAAATCTTAACTTTGCAACTATGTTTACGCTTGCTACATACAACACCTTTTTGATTATCATGGCAGCTGTTGCTGTGGTGGTGTTTATCGCTCTGTACTTTGTTGATGCGGGTTATGGGTATCTGTTTAATCCTAAATTCGGATTTCCTATCCCGAACAGAGTTGCATGGGTTATTATGGAGAGCCCTGTATTTATCGTCATGACGGTACTGTGGTGGCTCTCTGATGTAAGATTTGAGGTGGCCCCATTGGTGTTGTTTTTAATCTTTCAGACCCACTATTTCCAACGCTCTTTTATCTTCCCTATGCTTATTCGCGGAAACTCAAAAATGCCGTTTGGAATTATGATGATGGGAGCTGTTTTCAACACCCTCAACGCCTTTATGCAGGGAGGATGGATATTCTACCTTGCTCAGGAGCAGGGGTATTATGATGGTTGGATGTCAAAACCATACATCTACATCGGGGCTGCAATTTGGTTGGCAGGTTTTATAATAAACCTTCACTCAGACTATATTATCCGCCACCTTAGAAAGCCTGGAGATACAAAACACTATATCCCAAAGGGTGGCATGTTCCGCTATGTGTCATCGGCAAACTACTTTGGCGAGCTAACAGAGTGGATAGGCTTTGCTGTTGCATCTTGGTCGTGGGCAGGTGTGGTATTTGCCCTCTGGACCTTTGCAAACCTTGGCCCTCGTGCAGCTGCGCTATATAAGCGATACCAGAGCGAGTTTGGCGAGGAGTTTACCTCGCTTGGCAGGAAGCGAATTATTCCGTTTATTTACTAAAAAACCGATATATGAAGAATCTTGACGATTCAAAGTTGTTTACGCCCTATAAAATGGGTCCTGTAACTCTCAGAAACAGAGTTATCCGCTCTGCAGCCTTTGAGAGTATGGGTAAAGATTTTGCGCCTACACAAGATTTGAAGGATTATCATGTAAGCGTGGCACGCGGAGGTGTGGGTATGACAACTCTCGCCTATGCATCTATAAACCGTAGCGGAGTGTCGTTTAACTCTCAACTTTGGTTGCGCGATGAGATTGTGCCACAGTTGCGCGACATTACAGAGGCTGTACACGCAGAGGGTGCTGCGGTAGGTGTTCAGATTGGACACTGCGGAAATAT
Source organism: Alistipes sp. (assembly GCA_017507075.1). GTDB lineage: Bacteria > Bacteroidota > Bacteroidia > Bacteroidales > Rikenellaceae > Alistipes. The sequence goes on from JAFWBN010000122.1 coordinate 13,641, forward strand.
GACCCATTGGTCAACTGCAGGAAGTTTCCCTGTATCTGCATCTAATGGATTTAACCTCTACTCTCCCACCTTCCATCGTCGTATGAGCCATAGCGAGATTGAGCAGACTGCAAAGGATTTTGGTAAGGCCGTATATACGGCTCACAATGCAGGTTTTGACTCTGTGGAGGTACACGCAGGACACGGTTATCTTATCTCACAGTTCCTCTCTCCATGGACAAATCGCCGCAGAGACGAGTTTGGAGGCTCTCTTGCGAATCGTATGCGATTTATGAAGATGTGCCTTACAGAGGTTATGGAGGCTGCTGCCAAGTGTAATATGGCTGTTCTTGTAAAGCATAATATGGAGGATGGCTTTAAGAGCGGAATCCAGATTCCTGAGAGTATCGAGATAGCAAAAGAGATTGAAAAGTTCGGTGTACACGGTATCGTACTCTCTTCAGGCTTTGTTTCGCGTGCGCCTATGGTGGTTATGCGCGGTAGAATACCGACAAAGACTATGGGCTACTACATGGGCTGGAACGAGTGGTTGCAGAAGATTGTTGTCTCGCTCTTTGGTCAGTGGATGATAAAAGACTACGACTTTGAGGAGTGTTTCTTCCTCGAAAATGCCAAGACGTTCCGTGCCGCACTAAAGGGTCCACTTGTATATGTTGGTGGTCTTGTATCTCGTGAGGGTATCGAGAAGGTGCTTGATGAGGGATTTGAGATGGTGCAGATGGCGCGCGCACTTGTAAATGACCCCGCATTTATCAATAAACTCAAAGAGGGCGATTTTACAACCCGTGCAGGTTGCGACCACCGCGACTACTGCATTGCCCGCATGTATTCTGACAAGATGATATGTTGCCATAACTGCACAGAGCATATTCCTGACAGATTGTGGAGAGAGCTTCGCAAAATAAAGTAGTATGAAGCCAGGAGAGGTTATAAGAGGTAGCAAAACGGCACTTGTAACGGGTGCCTCTTCGGGTATTGGTCTCTGCTATGCAGAACAGCTTGCCCAAAGAGGTTATAACCTTGTAATTGTAAGCCGTGATGGGGAGGCACTTGAAACAATTAGTGAAGATTTAGAGAAAAAATACAACATCCGCACAGTTGCTCTTGCCAAAGACCTTGCCACCACAACAGCTGCCGAAGAGCTATTTGAGTGGACAAAAGAGAACAATATGGTTATTGATGTGCTTATCAATAATGCCGGCATGTTCTCCTACTGCGATATTATAAACACCCCCTCAGAGCGTATTAAGCGTACAATTATTCTGCACGACATAACATATACAATGCTCTGCAAACTTTTTGCTGCTGATATGGCAGAGCGTAGAGGTGGATATATACTTAATATGTCCTCATACTCTATCTGGATGCCGTGGCCTGGTTTGTCGCTATATAGTGCAAGCAAGAGTTACCTAAAGAGTTTCTCTGTCTCTTTTGCCAAAGAGGTTCGTGATAAAAAGGTCTTTGTTACCGCAGTATGTCCTGCCGGTATTGCTACAGACCTATATGGACTGAGTAAAAAGTGGCAGAAGATAGGACTCAATATTCACGCGCTCTCTACACCTAAGTTTTGCGCCCGCAGAGGTCTAAACTCACTATTCAAAAAGCGACGCCTTATTGTTCCGGATTGGTGGATGCGACTGCTTATACCACTTCTGGAAAATATGCCTATGGCATGTCTTAAAATACTTCGTAAATACACTTATAAATGGCAAAAATAATGGATAAAATATTCAAAATTATATTTGCTGTGGCAGTTGCTGCAGCTTTCGTATCTTGTACTAAGGATGGTGATGAACCGGAAAACACCCCTACACCAACTCCTACTCCGGACAAAAAGGCACCTTTCAAGGTTGAGGTTCTTGATATTACAGCTACAGAGGCCCGTGTGTCAGTATCTCCAGAGGACAAGGCTACAAAATACTACTTCGATATCCTTAGAGAGGAGTATTATACAGAGTACAATGAACAGTTTGGATTTCAGCGTTTTATAGACAACACTGTAAAGTCTCTTATGGAGACGAACAATATGACAAAAGAGGAGGTATTGTCAAGAATACTATCTGCAGGCGATGACTCATATGGATTTACAAACCTTAAGGCTGGCAGCGTGTATTATGCCGTGGCGATGGGTGTTGACAACAAGGGTCTGCTCTCAACAGATGTGGTAAGCACAAAATTTACAACACAAGATGCCAAAGTTTCAGACAACACCTTTCAGATAAATATCACAAAGACAGGCTATGACAGCGTTACATATAGCGTAACACCTAAAAATAGCAACGATAAGTATGTGCTTATTGTATGGAATAAGCCTGTTGTCGATTCTATGAGCAGCGAGGAGTTTATAGCCCACTGCCTCAAGTCTCGTAGCGACATAGAGAGCTATGTTGTATCTGGCAAGCAGGCGGGAACTATAACAGAATGTTTCCCTGGCAGAGACTACTACCTTGTGGTCTTTGGTTACGAAGGTGGACTTGCAACTACAGAGGTATCAAAAGCCCCATTTACAACCAAATCTGGTGGCGATGCAGCACAATGCAAATTTACTTTTGAGGTAAGTAGTATTCAGTATGATCGCGCATATATGAAGGTTACTCCATCAACAAAATACAATGTCTTCTTCTGGGGCGTGGTTGAAAAAACGCTCTATGAGCAGCGCAGTGCCGAAATGGGCGCACATCATGCCATGGAGTCAGTTTTAGAGGAGAGCCTTAAACCATTTGCTCAAGACTTCGGAAATATTCATGATGCTCTGGAAATGGTTAGCTCCTATGGAGAGGTGAGTGTTGAAGGTACAACATACGGACTACAACAAGGAACAGAGTATATCCCTTGGGCTGTATGTATAGATAACAACGGTAAAGCTATAGCAGACTTTGCTATGGGCGAATCATTCACAACCAAAAGCGATACTGTTGCAGAGTGTAAAGTAAGCGTCAAAGGCAGTTTCTTTGCAGGCGACGATGGCCTTGCTGTAGTGCGCTCGACAGCAACCCCTGATAGCAAATGCGCAGGATTCTATAATGTAATCTTCCAGGGTGATTTAACAGGAGCAGAACGCCAAACATTGTTGAATAATCTCATTCGCGACCCATATTTTAAGAATAGAAAAGTCGTAGAGTTTGCAAAATGCGCCTGGGGGCAACCCGTGAGTGCTGTAGCCGTGGGTTTTGATAGCGATGGTAACTTCGGCGAAATTGCCATCGAAGTCTTCACCCCAACAAAATAGTAATTAAACTATTTCTTGCCTCATAGCCACTTTTTAGGGTTATTGCAGATTTAGAATCTTAAAATATCAATAGAGCCTTTATCCAAGTTAGCTTGAAAATAAAAGGCTCTATTTTTTTGTACTATATACTATTATAATCCCAAATCGGTCTATTTGTATTTCTGAAATTGAAGGCTACAAAAAATCTCTTTCCAATTTATTTGTAAAGTAAATTTTAATTTATACCTTTGTATTAACAAAATTGTTAAACAATAGTGTTAAACAGTAAAATATATGGATAATAACCAGGTGCAAAGCAAAGAGCAACTGATACTTGCAGCAGCGGAACAGGAATTTTTGACCAAGGGTTATGACGGAGCGCGAACTACTTCAATAGCGCAGGCAGCGGGTGTAACACATGCGATGTTGCATTACTATTTTCGTACCAAAGAGCAACTTTTTGAGCGTATTGTGGATGAAAAATTTGCTACCATGTCGCACTCGATGTTTGCCATTATGGGCGACCCATCATTGCCTATTGTTGAGCGTATAAAGGGTGGTATTGCGGCGCATTTTGACTTTATAGCTGACAACCCACTACTGCCGCGCTTTGTAATCAACGAGATTGTATCACGCCCAGAACGATATGAGGTACTATACAAGCGTGCGGGAATAATCATCGAAACTATTTATCGTGATTTACAGCTCGAAATAGACCGTGCTGCCGAGCGTGGAGAGATAGAGAAAATAGATATTAAGATGCTCTTTATCAGCATTATGTCAATGAATATCTTTACCTTCCTTGCCTATCCGTTTATGGAGCCGCTAATGGGCAATTTGATGGCAGACAGAGAGCAATTCTTGACGGCTCGCAAGGCTGAAAATATCGAAACAATATTGAGAAGAATCAAAAAGCAATAAGCAAATGAAAAAAGTTTTATTAACACTCTATGTCGCAGCATTGGCTTTGGGTGCAGGTGCGCAGTCGCTTGACGAGTGTCGTCGCCTTGCGCGGGAACACTATCCCGAAATTAGGCAGTATGACCTAATCTCGCAGACTGAGCAGTATAATCTCTCAAATGCGGCCCGCGCATGGATTCCGCAGGTTGCTCTATCGGGTCAGGCGACCTATCAGTCTGCTACGCCCACCTATCCGGAAGCCTTTAATACGATGTTGCAGGCTAACGGTATTCAAATGGCTGGCATCAATAAAGACCAATACAAGGTAGCTATCGATATATCGCAACATATTTGGGACGGCGGAAAATCGAAGGCAGACAAGGCCATCGCCGAGGCGGAGGCAGCTGAACAGCGCAGTCGGGTTGATGTGTCGCTATATGATTTGCAGTCAAGAGTTGACAACCTCTATTTCGGTATTTTATTGCTCGATGAGCGCAAGGCACAAACCGAAGCTATGATTGAGGTACTTGCGAGCAATCTCGCCCGTCTGCAAACATATTATAAAAATGGTGTTGCTATGCAGGCCGATGTTGATGCTGTGGAGGCTGAGTTACTTACAGCCCGGCAGACGCTTAGTCAGGTGGAGTGGTCGCGTACAAGTTACCGCCGTATGTTGGAGGTTTTTATCGGACAAAAACTTACATCTGAAAAGCTGGAACGCCCAGCAATGCGACAACTCCAATCTCGCATTTCAGCTCGTCCCGAACTCTCTTTATTCGAGGCACAAGAAAATAAGTTGGCGGCACAGCGTAAAGCGATAAACACCTCCATTATGCCTCGCTTTTCGGCATTTGCTCAAGGCTATTACGGTTATCCTGGCTTAGATATGTTCAAGAGTATGGTATCGCCAAAGTGGACTCCAAATGCCATCGTTGGAGTGCGTATGTCGTGGAATATTGGCGCATTTTACACCAAGAAAAACAACCTCGAAAAGCTAAATATCGCCGAAAAACAGATTGCTGTACAGCGTGATGTATTTCTCTTTAATACCCAGATGCAGACTATGCAGGATGATGGCGAGATTGCACGCCTACAAAAAGCTTTAGAGGATGATGTGCGCATAGTAGAACTTCGTCGTAGTGTGCGTATGGCGGCAGAGTCGCAACTCGAAAACGGAGTAATTGATGCAACTGATTTACTGCGCAAGATTACAGATGAGACTTCAGCATCGCTTGCACACAGCACTCATGAAATAGAGTTTTTACAGGCAACTTACAGACTTAAAACAACACTAAATCAATAGTATATGAAAAAGGTAATATATATTGCAATTATTCTGCTCACCTTCTCGTGCAGTAAAGAGGCTGAGTTTGATGCACAAGGTACATTTGAGGCAACAGAGGTTGTTGTTTCGGCAGAGGCAAACGGAAAAATTCTCAACTTTAATGTCGTTGAGGGTACAAAGATTAAGGCGGGCAAGGCAGTTGGTACAATTGATAGTCTGCAGCTTTATTTGCAACGAAAACAACTCAAGGCACAACAATCTGCACTGCTCGGCTCTCGACCTGATGTAAATAAGCAGGTAGCAGCACTGCGTGAACAGATTGCAAAACAGAAGGGCGAACTTATCCGCGTAGATAACATGCTCCGTGATGGTGCTGCAACAAAAAAACAGAGAGACGACATCGAGGCTCAGATTAGAATCTTAGAGGGTCAGTTGGAGGCTACACTATCAACGCTCGACAAGAATACAACAACAATTAACAACAATTCAGTGGCTTTGGAGGCTCAAATTGCTGCCCTTGATGACCGTATTTCAAAGTGTCGTATTGTCTCGCAAGTGAGCGGTACTGTGCTTGTTAAATATGCCGAGGCGGGAGAAGTTGCAACTGTAGGCAGACCTCTTATGAAGGTTGCAGACCTTGAGAATATCTACCTGCGTGCCTACTTTACTTCAGACCAACTATCTAAGGTAAATTTAGGAGATGAGGTAACGGTTGTGGCAGACTTTGGAGGCGAAGAACGCTATGACTACGAAGGTCGTATTACATGGATTGCATCCGAGAGCGAGTTTACCCCAAAGACAATTCAGACAAAGGATTCTCGTGCCAATTTGGTCTATGCAGTAAAAATTGCCGTTAAAAATGATGGCCGCTTAAAGATTGGTTTGGCTGGCGAAGTTATTTTGTAGTATGGCTGCTATTGAAGTAGATAACCTATCAAAAAGCTACGGTAGGACAAAAGCTCTTGACTGTGTGTCGTTCTTGGTTGAGAAGGGCGAACTGTTAGGGCTTATCGGTCCCGATGGTGCAGGCAAAACCACGCTATTTAGGTTGCTCACCACACTGCTCAACCCCGATTCCGGCACAGCAAAGGTTGATGGGTATGATATAGCGAAGGATTATAAAGCAATTCGCTCATGCGTGGGTTATATGCCTGGTCGTTTCTCGCTATATCCAGACTTGTCGGTTGAGGAAAATCTGCAATTTTTTGCAGCTCTATTTGATGTTACAATTGAGGAGTCGTATGACCTTATCGCACCTATTTATAAGCAGATAGAGCCGTTCCGTACTCGCCGTGCAGGCAAACTTTCGGGCGGCATGAAACAGAAACTTGCTCTATCTTGCGCCTTGATTCATCGCCCAAGTGTACTCTTTTTAGACGAGCCAACAACGGGCGTAGATGCTGTATCTCGTAGCGAGTTTTGGGATATGCTCTCAGAGCTAAAGGCTCGAGGAATTACAATACTCGTCTCAACTCCATATATGGACGAAGCCTCGCGTTGCAACCGTATCGCACTATGCAATGAGGGGCGTATTTTGGGTATTGATACCCCAGAAGGTATTGTACAAAATTTTGACAAAACCCTCTACAGTATTAGAGCCAAGAGTATGTTTGCACTTCTTAATCAAGCACGAAAAGTTGAAGGTGTTGTGGATTGCTATCCCTTTGGCGAAAATCACCATTTGGTTGTGGATGAGAGTTTCAATTTGGGGCAGTTTAAGGCTCAACTCGGAGAGGTTAAAGATTTGGAGATTGTACGCATAGAGCCTACAATTGAAGATGTGTTTATTAAGCTAATGAAACGATGAAAGATATAGTAATTTCGGTACGCGACCTAACCAAACGCTTTGGCGACTTTACAGCCGTTGACCGCATCTCATTTGATGTTCATAGAGGCGAAATTTTCGGTTTCCTCGGAGCAAATGGTGCGGGCAAGACAACGGCTATGCGTATGCTTTGCGGACTTAGTTACCCCACATCGGGCAGTGGGATGGTGGCAGGTTTTGATGTGCGTACTGAGGGGGAGAAAATCAAACGCCATATCGGCTATATGAGTCAGCGGTTTTCGCTATACAACGACCTTACAGTTTGGGAGAATATTCGCCTTTTTGCAGGCATATACGGTCTTTCGGCACGCCAGACCAATGAGCGTGCAGCAGAGCTACTTCTTCGCCTCAATTTCTCTTCAGAGCGTGATACCTTGGTAGGCTCACTTCCTCTTGGTTGGAAACAGAAGCTGTCGTTTGCCATCTCTACTATTCATAATCCTGAGGTGGTATTCTTGGATGAGCCTACAGGAGGTGTTGACCCTGTTACGCGTCGCCAATTTTGGGAGATGATATATGAGGCTGCAGAGACAGGTACAACGATATTTGTTACAACTCACTATATGGACGAGGCTGAGTATTGTTCTCGCGTCTCGATTATGGTAGATGGTAAGGTGCGGGCACTTGATACCCCAGCACACCTAAAACAACAATTTGCCGCAGAGTCTATGGACGAGGTATTTCGTACGCTGGCTCGTGGCGCACAGAGAATAGAGTAGGCTATGAAACATAACTTTGTCTCATTTGTCAAAAAGGAGACTCTGCATATACTCCGCGATAAGCGTACAATGCTCGTTGTGATGCTTATTCCTGTTGTGTTGATGATACTCTTCGGCTTTGCAATCTCTACTGAGGTAAACAATGTAAATGTAGCAGTTGTTACCTCAAAGCGCACCGATAGTGTGCGTGATGCCGTGGAGCGACTCGCGCAAAACGAATATTTTACCTTTAAGGGTTATATCTCGCAAGATGAGATAGACCCCTATCTGCGCTCAGGCAAGAGCAGTGCTGTGGTTGTATTTGCCCCAGACTATGACCGTCGTAGTGCGCAAGCTGCAGCGGGTATGCCGACAAAACCAATTATTCAACTTATTGTCGATGCATCAAATGTTAATACTGCAGGCTCAGCTACAGCCTATCTGCAAAATATCCTGCTCGGCTCAGCATCTCAGCAGGCGATGTTTGAGACTCGTATGTTGTTTAATCCGCAGATGAAGAGTGCATACAACTTTGTACCAGGCATTATGGGACTTATCTTTATATTGGTATGTGCGATGATGACCTCAGTGTCAATTGTCCGTGAAAAGGAGGTGGGTACAATGGAGGTGTTACTCGTCTCGCCCGTGCGTCCCGTGAAGATTATCTTTGCCAAGATGATACCCTACTTTGCTATCTCGTGCATCGTGCTTGTAACTATACTGCTCCTTGCAAGGTATCTGCTTGGTGTTCCGATGACAGGAGGTGTTTGGGGTATATTTTCGCTCTCATTGCTATATCTTATGCTTTCGCTCTCGCTTGGACTCCTTGTCTCTACAATCGCAACTACACAGGTAGCAGCACTGCTTATCTCAGCTATGGTTATGATGATGCCGATACTTATGCTGTCGGGGATGCTCTTCCCGATTGAAAATCTGCCAAAATTCTTCCAAGTGGTCTCAAATATCGTTCCTGCGAGGTGGTATATAGACGCTGTGCGTAAGATGATGATTCAGGGACAACCTCTTGTAGCTGTTTGGAAAAATGGAGTAATACTGCTTGGTATGACCATGGTAATTCTTGGCGTGTCATTAAAGAAATTTAACGATAAATTGGAGTAATTATGAGAGCATTTATCGTACTTGTACAGAAGGAGTTTTTGCAAATTAGGCGCAACTCGTTTCTGCCGCGACTAATCATCGCTTTTCCGATATTGGTTATGCTGCTTATGCCTCTTATTATGACTATGGATGTACGCAATGTAAATGTGGCCGTTGTTGACCTTGACCGCTCTACAACATCCCGCCGAATAGCTTCGCATATAGACGCTTCAAAGTACCTTACACTTACAAAGACCTCTTCTGAGTACATACTTGCAATGGAGGCTTTAGAACAGGGCGTAGTCGATATTATTGTACAAATACCCGACAACTTTGAGCGTGATATGACAGTTGCAACACCTAAAAGTATCAGTATAACTGCCAATGCTGTAAATGCTACAAAGGGAGGTATGGGTATGCAGTATATCGTGCAGACTATTGCTCGCACTTTGACCGAACTTAATAGCGAAAAGAGTCCGGCAAAACTCTCTGAGATAGTAACCATTGAGAATCGCTATAACCCGACGCTCAACTACCGCCATTATATGATTCCTGCACTGATGATTATCCTCTTTATTCTGATATGCGGATTTCTACCGGCACTCAGCATCGTGGGCGAAAAAGAGTGCGGCACAATTGAACAGATAAATGTAACCTCTGTGTCGCGTTTCACATTTACACTATCGAAACTTGTTCCATATTGGATTATCGGCCTATTTGTGGTAACGGTAGCGATGATTGTGGCGCGCCTTGCATACGGACTTGTTCCTGTAGGCTCGGTAGGTGCTATATATCTCGGTGCAATACTCTTTATTCTGACAATTTCGGGCTTTAGTCTTACAATTGCCAACTTCTCAGAGACTATGCAACAGACAATGTTTGTGATGTTCTTCTTTATAATGATTTTTATGC
>JAFWBN010000123.1 GCA_017507075.1 Alistipes sp.
GACATTATCGCCATGCTGCAACTCAATATACTCATGGCTTCCTCCGCACTTATGATTACCGCGATAGAGGCGAATCTGATAATTTCTATCGTTCATACCTGTATTTACACCCTTGTAGTACCAATTTTTGATTGTATTGCCCTCAATATCATAGACTCCATAGCCATTTGGACAACCGTCGCCATTGACATTTGAGTACCACCATGTACCACAAACAGCTGCGTGAACATGCTCATAAACACCGCCTGACAGAGTTGGCTCATTACGCATATAGTGTGTATGACCTGACATGATATGAGCCTCTTTGTACTGCTTGAGCAGAGATATTACATTTTGTACATTTTTATTCTTCGAGTTTGTAAGTGGGATATGCACGCAGAAAATCACAAGCTTATCCTTCGGCACAAAACTCAAATCCTGCTTGAGCCAATTATACTGTTCATCTGTAAACATCATTGTATAATCGCCGGCACTTGTGGTACTATTCCACTGCATATTACGCATACATACAATATGTGCATCGCCTCTGTTCCAAGAGTAATCTATAGGACCAAAACACTCCTCAAATGCACGCTGAGCCTTAATATTATAGGTAGAAGAGGTCTCATCTGCCGAGATAGGATTGTTTGTATAGAAGTATGTATAGTCGTGGTTACCCATAGTCTGGAATATAGGCATACCTATATTACTCTTTGACATGTGAGTTCTTAAGTATGGCATCTGAGCTTCACAGTTACGGCTACCCTCTGAATACGCCACATCACCCAGGGTTACACCGTAACAAGGGTCAGACTTAGTTTGAGCATGAGCCTTAATATCCGGCACAGACTCATTATTGAAGCGGTTACGTTGAGTTGCATTTTTACACTGTGGATCTGCAAGGCAGAAGAGAGAGAACTTATTCTCTTTGCCGCCACTAAGTTTTGTAAGTGTAAAGTTGTATGTTGTAACACTCTCGTTATATTTAGTAAAGAACGCAGGCTGACCATACTGATTTATCTCAACCTGACAATCTGCAGGTACAGAGTAGTATATGTACCATGTATCCTGATGAGGTTTAATCGAGTATTTACCCTCAGCATCAGTCTTTACAGCTGTAAATCCATCACTTACCACAACGCCTTCTGCCGGAGTACCATCGCTATACTTCACAACACCCTCGGCCATAGGCTCTGCAGGTGCATCTTTAAGAGCATCGATAGTAATAACCACATCGTCAAGCAACATACGATTTGTTGTAGTAGCCTCAAGACCACCGCCCAACGCTACAGACGAACCTGAAGGCACACCCTCAAGGATAACAGTATATTCTTTCCAATCTGAAATAAGTGTTCCATCAAGAGTAAAGAGATGCTCATCCACAACACCTCTGTAACTCATAGCATACGAAGAGTCTATAGACGCACTTGTAAGAGCCTTAACTGACATAACCTTCTCAGCCTCATTTGCAAGCTCTGCACTTGGGCTGCCATAAGGAGCTGCCTTAAATACAACTCTCAGCGTAGCCAACTTGCCATCAGGAATAGCTGTAAGTGGAGGTGTACAGATAAATGAACGGTTATCTGTTGTACCAATCTTCACATAACCAGGACGAGCGCATACAGAGCTACCATTTGCACCGCTCTTACCTCCAATCCAACCCCATTTATCAAGGCCCATCTCATCCAAAAGACCCTGAAGAGTATTAAACAGACCTATCTCTGTGCTGGCACCAACCATATAGTAGCCTGTATCGCTTGATACAATCTCTCCCTTAACATCAGCTCCATCAAAAGATGTAAGTTTGTTTCTATCTGTACGCGAAATACCTGCTGCACGAGATGACATCTCTCCTGCATAAACAAGACCTGCAAAGTTCTCAAACAGAATCACATCGCCAACTGTTGCATTGCTACTAACAACACTTGCAGGGTTTACTATATTGGCTTTTGTAGTAATCTGTATAGCCTCAGCATTACTTGTACCATCGGTTGTATTAAACACCTTAGCATAGTATGTTGTCTCAGGCTCCAATCCTGTAAATACAAAGCGTGGAGGCACCATTGTAGAGTAGAGTGCTGATGCATCAATATTATCGACACTTACCTGAAGATTTTGGCATGCCGCATCCTTATAGAGGGCAACCTTGTATTTCTTTGTAAGGTCCTTAGTATAGTCGGCTGTTGCCTCAGGAACAATATTTGAAATATAAGGCACATTTGCCTCTGTTATAGTCCAACCAATTGAGATTGTAGAGTCTGTTACACGAACAGCTCTTACATTAAGATTAGGGTCAACACCTGGCTCTGGGTCTGGCTCAGGTTCAGGCTCTACGCTACCACCTCCGATAAAGTATTTACCGCTTGAAAGGTCTTCTTTGGTCGAAACTCTCTCAAAGGTCTCTACAGAGAGTGCAATGGTATATAATTCACCGGCTTTGTAACTCTCTTCCGGCTTATAGCAGAAAGTATATACGCCATCACTTGTAGATATGTCATAATAAACTTCACCTGAAGCAGCCTTAAAATCAACCGGAGCAATAATCGCCCAACCATCCGCACTGTGCCCCTTTGGAGGATTTGCATAAGTCAGAGTAAGTGTTTTATTGTCTGTTACACCTATAGCACCTGTTGCAGTATCTACAATACCTGTACCTGTCAAATTACACTCATCGGCACGCATTGTGATAGAGTTTATTGTAGTCTGCTCCGGCATAGTGATATCAAATATCACAGAGGCTGCTGCTGGTACAAAATCAAAATTCTCCATATCCGAAGAGACACCAAACAACAGATGACGATCCTTAACATCTGTACCTCTTACAGATACATAGCTCTGCGAAGATGGCAGCGTTGCTTTCAGTCCGCCACTACCTGCTGCAACCATAGAACATGAAGGATAGAGTGCATAAAGAGTCTCTTTATCTGCGCCACCCAACTCTAATGAACCCGTAAACACACCTTTGGTTGTTCCCGCGCCACTATTAAGTGAAAAAACCGCGCTTTTCTCAACATTTGTTATAGAGATTTTATCGCTTGAGCTCCAATATATATTCATCTGGCCGGAGTTAATCAGCGCACTTGTTCTGGTACTGCTGATAGTAGC
>JAFWBN010000124.1 GCA_017507075.1 Alistipes sp.
AACTCGACAAACTTGAGCGAATTGAGGTTGAAGAGGAGGATTTGGCAACACTAAATATAAAATTTCCACCAGCACCACGCTCAGGACAGATTGTAGCCGAGGTAAAAGAGGTTGGAAAGGCTTTTGAAAATCACAGAGTATTCTCTGGCGCAGAGTTTACTATTCACAAAGGGGACAAGATTGCCCTTGTAGGTCGCAATGGAGAGGGAAAGACCACCTTTGCACGAATACTTATGGGCGAAATTGCGCCATCTGAGGGTAGTATAAAGATTGGAGCAAATGTAAGCATCGGATATTTTGCCCAGAATCAAGATGATTTAATGGATGGCGATTTTACCGTCTATGACACCTTGGACAGAGTGGCTGTTGGCGATATTCGCACCCGACTCAGAGATATTCTCGGAGCATTTTTGTTCCGTGGTGAGGATGTTGACAAAAAGGTCAAAGTTCTCTCAGGTGGTGAGCGTTCAAGGCTTGCTATGGCGCGTATGATGCTTGAGCCACACAATCTGCTTATTCTTGACGAGCCGACAAACCATATGGATATGCGCTCAAAAGATATTCTCAAGGAGGCACTGCGCAAATTTGACGGTACTGTTGTTCTTGTATCCCATGACCGAGAGTTTCTGGATGGCATTGTTGACAAAGTCTATGAGTTTCGAGATGGAGGTGTACGCGAATATTTGGGAGGCATATACTATTTCCTTGAGAAACGAAAGATTGAGAACCTGCATGAGATAGAGCGCAAAACAACACCTGTACAGAGTAACACTACTCCGAAGGAGTCATTAGGCAAACTCTCTTATGAGCAGAAAAAAGAGCAGGAGAAACTTATCCGCAAACACCGCAAAGCTGTCGAGACAATAGAGGCTCAAACTGCCGAAGTAGAGGCTCAAATTGCCCAATTTGACCAGAAATTTGCCACTGCTACGGAGTATAATGCCGAAGATTATAAGGCATACGACGCGCTAAAACAGCAACTCGACCATCTGATGCATGAGTGGGAGAAGGCTGTCTATGAGTTAGAGTTAGTTGAAGGAGCGTAGTTGCTACTCTGTCAGATATGCTGCAAATATCTTTGCCATACGCTGCTGAATTACAGACTCTCTTCCTCGCTTAGGATGCCAGCCGTATTCCACTCCGTCTATAACCTCTATCTTTCCATTATCGTCATGGGCATAGAGTAGAGATATTTGCTCTCCCGTTATAGAGTCGGGGCTGTTTTTAGAGAAACCTATTTGGGTATCAAATTCACATAATCTAACATCACTACCCCACCTCTGAGCAAGGCGGCGTACGGAATTGTTATACTCAGTTCTAGCATCGTGCCAATGTGTGCATAGGATAATATCGACCCTTTTGCCACCCTCCACGCCATACCACTTTGACTTAGGATTTAGCTCAAGTGCTTTACACTCGGAAATATAACGCCCCAAAACATAATCAAAACCCTCTGCATAGCTCATATTGGCACTAACTGTATAGTTGTTACCATGCAGCGTACATACATCTACATTATGAGTATGCATAATGACAAAAGTCTCGAAACTATCGTGTTCTGCTGCTGTAAAGAGTCTGTTTTCATACATATCCATTGCCGTTGTGATAATATTAGTACCGGAAACTGCCCTATTTATAGCCTCCTTTCCCGACATTTCACAAGCCATTTCAAACCATCCATTTTCTGAATAGGCAAAACTTGCACCGACAATGCAAACCCCATTTGACTCAGATACTCTGTTGCCTGAAGAGCTTTGACAGCTGACTATCAGAGTCAAAAATATTGTAAAAATCAATAATCTGCGCATATCAAATGTAAAGATAGTAATTTTTCTTATCTTTGCACTCAAATAATCGAATATATGGGCAATAGTAATATCGTTTTTGGCATCCGTCCCGTTGTAGAGGCTATCGAGTCGGGCAAGCAGATTGAGAAGATTTTTATCCGTAAAGGTGCAGAGGGACAACTAATGACAGACCTCAGAGACCTCTGTTTTCGTCATCGTCTGCGCGTACAAGAGGTACCTGTAGAGAAACTCAATCGTCTTGTACGAGGCAGTCATCAGGGTATTGTGGCTCAGATTGCAGAGATAGTGTATGTAGAGGTAAACGATATTTTGGAGCGTGTTCCAGAAGATGAAACACCTCTAATCGTGCTTTTTGACGGTATTACAGATGTCCGCAACTTTGGAGGTATTGCCCGCAGTGCCGAGTGCGCAGGTGCTCACGGCATTATAACCTCACTGAAGAGTTCTGCGCCTGTAAATGCAGAGGCTATGAAATCAAGTGCCGGCGCACTGACAAGAATCCCCGTAGCCCGCGTAGGCTCAGTGAGAAACACTCTGAAAACTCTGCAAACAGAGGGTTTTCAGGTTGTAGCAGCAACAGAGCATAGTCGCAAACTTATGTACGATGCCGATTTAAGAAAGCCTACCGTTATAGTCATGGGCTCAGAGGAGAGGGGTATATCAAAAGAGGTACTAAAATTGTGCGATGAGCAGCTTGCAATACCTATGATTGGCGCAATAGAGTCGCTAAATGTAGCTGCCGCAGCTGCGATAATGCTCTTCGAGGTTGTACGCCAAAGAATAGGTGAATAAGTATATTTTTTGCTAACTTTGCAGACTGATGGCAAACTACAAAGAGATAAATATCAAGAATAAGCGTGCAACTTTTGACTACGAGATACTCGAAGAGTATCAGGCAGGCGTTGTTCTTGTAGGAACGGAGATAAAATCTATCCGCATGGGTAAAGTATCAATGGTTGACAGCTATTGCTACTTCTCTGAGGGCGAACTATGGATTAGAGGAGTCAATATCTCTGAGTATGCTTGGGGTACATACAATAACCATGTGCCTAAAAGGGACCGCAAACTGCTACTTACTGCCAAAGAGCTTGCAAAACTTGCTCGTGCAACACAGGATAAAGGTCTGACAATTGTCGGTCTAAGACTTTTTCTCAACCAGAAAGGACTTGCAAAGATTGTCATAGCCCTTGCTCGTGGTCGCAAGAGCTACGATAAGCGCGAATATCTCAAGGCAAATGATGCCAAGCGAGAGATGGACCAGGCTATGAAGCGTTATAAATAGTAAATTATGGCACTAATACTTTGTATTGAGACAGGAACAGATATTTGCTCCGTAGGAGTTGTCAGAGACGGAGAGCTTATTTCACTCAGAGAGAGCGATGCAGGAAAAGACCACGCAAAAAAAGTGGCGGTCTTTGTCGATGAACTACTCTCTGAAACGGGCATAGCCCCAAGTGATATTGACGCTGTTGCTGTTGGCGAAGGTCCGGGCTCATATACAGGTCTGAGAATAGGTGTCAGTTTTGCCAAAGGCCTATGCTATGGTCTATCAAAACCACTTATTGCCATATCCTCTCTTAAGGCTCTTGCTGCCGTAGCTATAGAGGATTACAAAGCCGGCATTATAGACATCGAGAATTGGGAAAACTCACTACTCTGCCCTATGATTGACGCCCGACGCATGGAGGTCTATCTGCAACTATTCAATAGCGATGCCAAGCCACTTAGCGATGTTACAGCCGAGATTATAACAGAACAGAGTCTAAATGAGTGGAGAAAAAACAGCTCAAAAAACTTAGTCGTCTTCGGTAGCGGAGCTGCAAAGTGTGCCGATATCCTCGGCGCAACACTTCTCAATGTTACCCCGTCTGTTAGAGGCATGGCACAACTTGCTGAGGAGAAATTTGCAAATAGGCAGTTTGCCGACACCGCCTACTTTGAGCCGTTCTATCTCAAAGAGTTTGTCGTTACAACATCCAAGAAAAAGCTCTTTTAGGCAAGCCTAAAAGAGCTTTTTCATCGTTTCGGAATATTTCTATTTTTTTGCGCAAATTCGTCTATAATCACAATATTGGCATGTCTTGACATCCTCCGTTTGAGTAAATGGTTGTGAGGTATCAAAGAGGAGTGCCAAGGCGGCAAAAAGATTCTCTTCAAACTCATCTGCAACGGCACTATATCGCTCTACAGGCACCGACTTTTTACCCGCACCCTGACCTTGTCGCAAAAGTGGCGAGTATTTATCGGTGTACATATCTCGCAAATAGAACAGTGCCGGTTGTACATCAACTCCTGTAGTATGATATTTAATCATAGAATATATCAGCGTATTGATTGTATTGCTTTGGCGGTCTATATCTGAGCCATTAAACAGTCTATCAAAGCCGGCAAACATCAAGTGTGAGCTACCCGTTTTATAGTCAATAATTCTCAGCGTTCCATCCTCCAGAGTATCGATACGGTCTGCTCGGCCTTCAAGGATTACCGAAGTATTTTTACCGGCACACTGAAAGCTAAACTTATGGCTAAATACGCTCTCAAGTTGAGTAACCATAAAGCCACAATGTGATAAGTCATAGGCTATAAGATTGTCTTTAAGATAGCGGACCACTATCCTATATATAATATCTATTTCGCCTTGTATCGCACTCTTATCAACACTTCGTCCACCAAAATACTCTTCACAGATAGCCTTATATACAGCCTCTTCTATCTGATTATCAGATATTGCACTCAACAAAGATGACGGATTTTTAACTCCAATAACCTTTGTGTACAACAACTCGGCGGATTTATGGAAGATATTTCCGAATACTCTATCATCAACACTCTGCTCAACATCCTCAACCACTTTCATCTTTGCCAAATAGTTGAAATAGAACTTCAGAGGGCAGCGCACAAATGTTGACACTGCTGTAGGTGAAAGGCTCTTATCGCCAGATGTATATTTCTCAAGCAGAGCTGCTACATCTGCACTCTTTTCTATTACAATAGCCTCTCTATCCTCAACATTTACATCTACACCCACTTTGACGCTACTTATAGGCAGCATGGATTCATACACAAGTTGTCTTATATATCTACTCGGCTCGCCTGAACCCTTATCATCTGCCTGAGAAGAGTATAAAAGCCATACATTTTCCGCTCTCTGTATCAGGCGATAGAAATAGTAGGCATAGACTCCCTCATGGTGTTCATTTGTAGGGAGCGAGTATGCATATCTGAGGTTATACGGCACAAATGACGAGTCAGAGACCTTTGTTCCTGGGAAATTGCTATCACTCATCGAGAGTATGATAACATTTTTGAAGTCGAGGTTTCTGGTCTCCAAGATACCCATAACCTGAAGTCCCTCAAGAGGCTCTCCGCTAAAGGCTATACGCACACTCTGCAGATGTTTGCGGATAAGTGAACGGCAAACACTCTGTGTAATCTCCATACCGCACTCAATTATCAGATTTTTGAGTTTAGCCAGATTTTCAAGGGTGAGCATCAGATACTCATTTCGATATTTACCATCCTCATTATCTGATGGAGCATAAAGCACCATATTTACCACATCTATAATCCAATCAATCATGGGCACTGCTCCTTGAGCATAGCAGAAGAGTCGCTCTGCTATTTCAAGAGAGGAGAGCATACTCTGTGGCACATTGAAAACACGCTCCTCAGTGATAGTTTTTCTGATTGCGGCAGCCTTTTCAGCAGATAAATCTGCAATATATGGATGGGTCAACAACCCCTCCACATCCACATAGTAGAAGGTTATCTGTCCATCTTTCTCTCTTATATGGCTCTGCAACTCAAGCAATCGCTCAACAAAAGAGTATGCAAGCGTATTTCTTAGTGGATAACCCATCGTAACATTTACGCCACCTCTATCCCCTATCTTATCACTCTTAAACTCCTCAGGCAGTGAATAGAGCAATGGCATAAGCAGATTTTCATCTGTTAGAATAACAGCTGTATCTCTATCCAAAGGTTTTATATTGCCATTTTCATCCCTACCTGCAATCTCTGCCAAGAGTTGTGCTGCATACTTACATTGTGAGGCAGAAGTGGCTGTCGAGACAATATTTAGCTGAGCAATATTTTTAAGGTTATTATGCGTAATTCCCTCTTCTGGCGGAAAAGCAGCCACATTTTCCCTCACAAAACGCCCCGCCTCCTGCATATCGGACTTAAAATAATAGTCATCATAATCCCAGAAAAAATCGGCATTATGATTACTTCTAAGATAGGCAAACAGTCGTTTTTCTGTCGCACTAAGTGCATTAAAGCCTACAACAACATACTTTTCATCAGGCAAAACAGATGCTGATGCAGCCTCTATAATCTCTGCTGCATCACGATAAATCATACCTGTATAGCCTATACCAAGTTCTTTAAGGCGAGATTTATATCTGTTATATATCACTCCCAGGCTCTTCCATATACCAAGAAATAGAGCCTTATTCTCTGAAAGGGTATTGCTACCACTTAGGGTATTCCAAAATTGGCGAATAATGGCAATCTGCTCCTCTGTAAGATAGTCTATATTCGCCTCTATCTCTTTTATATCGGCAATATTTGCAAAGAGTTGAGAGGCATCAACAAGATACTTGTCAATCATATCAAAATCTGAGACAAGCATCTCTCCCCAATGGTAAAACTTATCAAAATCCTCCTTATGATACTCTGAGTAGATTTTGTATAGTTCAACAACAAGTTTAAGACGGTCTGCTGAGCGCAACGAAGAGATGCTACACATCAAATCATCAACACTGACAAAATTTGGAGCCCACAATGGATGTGAGGCTACAGAGAGTAGTGCCTCAGAGAAGAATAATCTTGCACGACGCGAAGCAAAGAGTACAGTGAGCGATGAGACATCGTCCCCATACTTTTCATACAGCCTTGTGGCAACCTGCTCAATAAAGGTCTGCATCCTTTTTTTTGTTATTACTCTTCAACAGAGAGGATAGCTCCGCCAAAAAGGGAGTTTTTATTTCGCAAAATTAGAGGTCTGCCCTTATAGAACAGCTTTGCCTCTGTTGATGTAACAGCCTCAAGACGCTCTGCAACAGAGAGATTTACTTCAGACTCATGCGAGGCATCAATATCTGCTGCTGTAGTCTTTAGCTCAAAGCCATCAATCTTTGCAGAGGATGCTGTAAGTTTGAAATATTTTGAAGTACCCCCTATTGTCAATTGGCTCTTTCCCGAACATGTTACCAGAGCATCCAGCGTGTTTATATCTATTGTAACATTTGCACCGCCCGTAACAGAGAGGTCAAGCAGACGAGACTCTATAGTATTTTCAAACAGAGCCGTAGCGTGTGCTATCGAGATATTGTCAAGAGCTGTATAGCATACAGTTACCTCAGTGGCTATATTTACGGTTTTGGTCTCAGTTCTCTCAACAATCTGCAAAACTCCATTTTTATCCACACCTGCACGGAAACGAGATATTGTATTACCTTTTGTATCATAGACAATCTTCATCTCGTCAATATTATCAACCTGCCTAAAAGTTATATTCACTGAGCCATCAACAACAACCTTAGTAAACGGAGTGAGTCGCTCTGTCTTTGGATTGGATTGCACAATAGCTGTTGCTCTGGCATTTGTCAGCGGCTGAGCCTCTGTATCGGCTGAGACAAAAATCTGCGCAGTGGCAGAGACAGACACAAGTGCAAAAATCACAAACAATACTCTTTTCATACTATCCAAAATCTATAAACAGCCATAAAGATACAAATTTTTTCCGGAAATATATATTTTAATCATGATTTTTTAGTTACATATCACATGTAATATAGAATATGCAGAAAAAGAGTTATCTTTGCATCCGAAAATTTGATTTTTTACATTTTATGAAGAAATTATTGATTATCCTTGCAGCCGCATATTTTTCAGTTGGCTGTATAGACAGTTACAAACAGACTGACAGAACTTTTAATATCCAAAGCACTGTCAATGCCTATTTTGAGTTTATCAGAGTTAAAGAGAACAAACCTATCCCCCACACCATTGTTGCAGCCTATATTAGCTGGGAGGAGATGACTATATTGCTCAGTCTTGTTGGCGAGCATACAGGCTCTATATACGATTTGATAGACAACCCAAATAGCGACAATGCCACTGCATACAAGGCCGCTCAAGCTAAGTTTGGCGACTACAACACCAACACCTCAACTTTCCGCTACTATACAAACAAAGATGGCGGAGAGTGGATGCTTGAGAGTGGTCCATGCTACTACTACTGTTTCAGTGAGCAGATTACAAAAATCTCTATCACAAGTAATGCGGCTTGGGGTGCAGATTATCCTGCAGGTTCAGAACTCGGTTCACTCTTTGTTGCAGAGTTTGCATCTTTAGCTCCTTATGTAAAGCGCGGATTTACAGGCACTCCTGAGACCTATATTAAAAAGATTGTAAGTGAACTTACAGCTGATGACATGGCACTTATGATGGAGAGAGATTGGAATATTTTTGGAGGTCAGGATTTGAGTTTTACAACAACTACAATCCCTGAAAATGTCTCTGAGCATACAATAACAATATCCTTGACTTTAGATACCGGAGAGGTAATAAAATACTCTGAAGATTTGGCTAAATACCATATATAGCCGAATACAGCTATAAATTTGGCGACAAATTTGCTATAAATCGTCTCGTAACAAAAAACAGTGAGTTATGAGACGATTTTTTACTTTTTCCGCCCTACTTTGTGCAACTCTTTTCCTATTTAGTTGTAACGACAACGACGATTGGACCCCGCGTCAACAAATTTCAAGAGTTGCCAATCTCATAGACAGGTATCCCGCAACCCCTGACAGCATGCAGCAATTTATAGACGATATTTTGCAGGGTGTATGGGATATTGACGACTGGATAACATACCTCAACGGCACGGTTTGGGGTACATCTTACGGAGGTTTTGACTATGTTGGTTTTGGTAAAGATAGCCAATTCCTGGACCTTGTATTCTATCCTGACGGCACATGCCACCAATGCTATC
>JAFWBN010000125.1 GCA_017507075.1 Alistipes sp.
ATATTCATCATCCTCTTGGGGGGCTTTTGCAAACAATGCAGAAAATCGCAAAATCTATGTTCCCGCAGCATCTGTTGCCGCTTACAAGGCTGCCGTTGGCTGGAAAGAGTACGCAGATGCGATTGTGGGATATGATTTTGAGGAAGACAATGTCGAGGATAGCACCGAAATTCCAAATAACCAGATATGGTACACCTCTACTGATGGCAATATCGTAACATCTTATCATCCAGAGGCTTTCGGAGCGATAATTCTCTCCAACACCTACGAAAATGGCCGTGGAGTTATCACTTTTGATAGGGATTTAACAAAGTTAGGGAATGCTGTATTATCATCTCTTACTAAACTGACAAGTGTGATTTTACCGAATAGTGTTACGGAAATTGGGAGTTATGCATTTAGTAGTTGTAAATATCTTACAAGTATTACCATCTCTAACAAGGTAACAAAAATCAGTGATTATGCTTTTAGTGATTGTGAAGAACTTATAGGCGTAAATTTACCTAATAGTTTAACGGTAATTGGTGATAATGTTTTCAATGGATGCAAAAGCCTTACAAGCATAACTATCCCAGATAGCGTAACCACGCTTGGATATGAAGCTTTTCACGGTTGTAGCAATCTTATAAATGCAACTTTATCTAATAACTTAACGGAAATTGAGAGTGAAACGTTCCAGTCTTGCAAAAGCCTTACGAACATTATTATCCCAGATAGCGTAACCACGCTTGGATATGGAGCTTTTCAAGGCTGTAACAACCTTACTAATGTAACTATTCCTGATAGCGTAACTTATATAGGAGCTATAGTTTTCAAAGATTGTAACAGCCTTACAAATATAACTATTCCTGATGGTGTAACTACTATTGGACGCTGTGCGTTTGAGTCTTGCAGTGCGCTTGAGAGTGTTACAATAGGCTCTAAAGTAAGCGCAATTGGAGATGGGGCATTTAGATACTGTTATGCTCTGAAAAATCTCTACTGCAAGCCTACTGTTCCGCCTCAGATATATGAAGAGACGCTATTTGGCTGTCAGGCAACTATCTGTGTTCCTAAATCTGAGGGCGATGTTATTGCAAACAGTTACAAGAGTGCCGACTATTGGAAAGATTTTGCTACATACATTACCTCTTTTGAGTTTTAGCCACTCAAGTAAGCATAAAAAGTGCGCATGGGATAATCCGTGCGCACTTTTTTAAGATGCTGCTTTTTTCAACAAGTTAAAAATTGATTTTAGAGAGGTCTTCACAAGACTCGGCAAAAAAAATCCCATCGGTGGGTAGTACAAAAGTACAGCCACTGATGGGACTTTTTTGTTAGCGGCAGTAAACGCCTCTTAAAATAAATTTTACAGGTTTAGCTCAGCCTTAATAGCCTCAAACTTAGCATCCAAAGCGGCCTGCACCTCATCGAACTTATCTACAGATGGAAGTTCAGCCTTAACGCCGAAGTAGAACTTGATTTTAGGCTCGGTACCTGATGGACGAACAGAGACCTTTGTACCGTCAGCAGTTACCCACTGAAGAACATTGCTCTTATCCTCAATTCCCTCAATTGGAGACTTTGTACCTGAAACGGTATCAAGAACCTCAAGGGTCTTATAGTCATATACCTGTACTACAGGGGAGCCGAGGATTGTCTTTGGAGGGTTTGCACGGAAATCAACCATCATATTCTGAATCTGCTCTGCGCCATCCTTACCCTTACGAACAACATTTACAAGGCTCTCACGGTAGAAACCGAACTTAACATAGAGGTCCTGCAACCACTCATAGAGAGTAAGGCCCTTAGTATCTTTACACCATGCAGCAGCCTCTGCTGCAAGTGAACAAGCAGAAACACCATCCTTATCACGCACATAAGAGCCTCCGAGGTAGCCGAAAGACTCCTCGCCACCGCCGATATAGCTATGCTTACCCTCATGCTCGCGGATAATCTTTGCGATATACTTAAAGCCTGTAAGACAGTTATAACACTTAACGCCATAGTGTGCAGCAACAGCATCCGGCATCATTGAAGTTACGATAGTCTTTACAACATAATCGCCCTCCTTAATAAGGCCAAGCTCTGCCCAACGAGTGAGCTGGTAGCACATAATAAGCACCAAGGTCTGGTTTCCGTTAAGCAGCACATAATCTCCCTTACCTGTTCTCAGAGCCACGCCAAGGCGGTCTGAATCCGGATCTGTAGCAAGAACGAGGTCTGCATTTTGAGCCTGTGCAAGGTCTATTGCCATCTGCATAGTCTTACGCTCCTCAGGATTTGGAGAGGCTACAGTTGGGAAGATGCCATCAAGAACACACTGCTCCTTAACAAGGATAACATTGTTAAAGCCGTAGTTCTTAAGCGATGCAGGAACAAGGTTTACACCTGCGCCATGCAGCGGAGTATAGACAATCTTCATATCGTAATACTTCTCAACACTCTGTGGAGAGAGTGAAAGGTCCTTGATAGCCTTGAGATAAATCTTATCAAACTCCTCGCCCAGAATAGTGATATTCTCAGGATTTCCGCCTGTAAGCACCTGGCTTACCTCGGTAATCTTCTCAACCTCCTTTATAATATTGGTATCATGTGGAGAGGTTACCTGCGAACCATCAGACCAATAAGCCTTATAGCCATTGTACTCCTTAGGGTTGTGTGAAGCTGTAACCATAACACCACTCTGACAGCCGAGTTCACGGATAGCAAAGCTCAACTCAGGAGTAGGGCGTAGCGCATCAAAGAGATACACCTTAAAGTCGTTTGCTGCAAAAATGTCGGCAACTCGCTCGGCAAAAGTGCGAGAGTTATTACGCGAATCGTGTGCAATAGCGACCTTGATTTGCTCACCTGGGAAGTTGATTTTCAGATAATTAGCAAGACCCTGAGTGGCAAAACCCACTGTGTAGTTGTTCATACGGTTTGTACCTACGCCCATAATGCCGCGCAGACCACCTGTACCGAACTCCAAGTCTTTGTAGAAACTCTCAACTAACTCATTTTGGTCAGTCTCCATCAATTTGCGCACTTGTGCCTTTGTTGCCTCATCATAGTCGCCATCAAGCCAAGCCTGCGCCTTTTTCTGTACTAATGATTCTAAATTACTCATCTTTGGTTTTATTATAGGTTTTACTTATCGTGAAATTTTAATCTATACTTAATTTCTCTAATTGCAAATATAGTGAAATTTTTTCTATTATTCATTATCAGCGAGTTAAATTTTACAACTTGCATTTGCTTTTCTTCTCCTATAACATAAAAAATCAAATAAACAATAGGTAAGGTATTTTTTTTAATATAAATTTATTCACAACTTTGCATTGTCAAAACAAACACCTCATCTTGCAGGTATAGTCCGACAACTAAACCTTTTTTATAACTTACTGAAAACCAGATATATGCTCACAAGTTCCATCGCATACAAGGACGCTTGGCAAAATTGTCTCAGTCAATTAAAGAGTCAAACTTCGGCAGAGGAGTTTGCTAAGTGGTTTCTTCCCATCATACCTCTTGAGTTTGATGGCTCAAGATTGCGTCTGCGTGTGCCGAGCAAATCCTTCGTTGAAAAGATAGAGAGCCACTATATAAACATGCTCCGTCCGTTGATTGCCGAGTCTTTCGGTTGTCAAACTCGTCTATGCTATGCAGTGCCAAAAAGTGAGCAGCAGGTAATACAGTCTGCTACAGACTCAGCGGTTCAGGCTATTCCTACTCGCATAGACCCTGCAAATATACAAAATCCAGGGCTAATAATTCCAGGTATTGTTCAAAAAACAACTCCTCGCTTTGACCCACAGTTGAACAAAAACTACACTTTCTCAACATTTATCGAGGGAGAGTGCAACCGTTTGGTGCGTTCAGCAAGTATGTCAGTGGCTATAAATCCGGGTAGCAGCACACCTTTCAATCCACTATATATATATGGTGATTCGGGTTTGGGTAAAACGCATGTTGCGCAGGCCATAGGTAACGAAATCAGCCTGCGTCATCCTGAGCTTCAGGTTCTCTATGTAGCCATGAGTAAATTCCAGTCTCAGTTTCAGGCTGCAACCATAGAGAAGAATATACCGAACTTTATCCACTTCTATCAGGGTGTAGATGTGCTTATTCTTGACGATATTCAGGAGCTTTCGGGCAAGCCTGGCACTCAGAATGCATTTTTCAACATCTTCAACCATCTGCAGATGTCAGGAAAACAACTTGTACTCATATCTGACAAGCCTCCTGTAGAGCTAAAAGATATAGAAGAGCGTCTATTAACCCGTTTTAAGTGGGGTTTGTCTGCGCAGATACATATTCCTGACTTCCAAACCAAGATAAAGATTATCAAGGCTAAGGCTGCAAGGTTGGGTGCAGATATTCCTGAGGATGTTATCAACTATCTTGCTGACAATATCTCCGCAAACATACGAGAGATTGAAGGTGCCATATCTTCACTTGTAGCAAACACCTCATTTATGGGCAGAAAGATAACAATATCCCTTGCAAAAGATATTCTGAAGGGGTATATATCACTCTACCAGAAGGAGATTACAATAGAGCATATCATAAATACCGTATGTCGTCACTTAGGCGTTGATAAAGAGAGACTCAACTCTTCTGAGCGCACACGAGAGGTTGCTCTTGCCCGCCAGCTTGCCATGTATCTTGCCAAGCAGTTGACAAAATACCCACTAACCGCTATCGGAAATGCTATAGGTGGCAGAAACCATGCAACAGTATTACACTCTTGCAAGACCATATCCAACCTTATGGATACAGACAAATCTTTCCGACTTCAAGTCGAAGAGCTTGAGAAGTTAGTGTCAGCATAATTGTTTGCTTGTCGATTTTTCACATTTCCGACAAGCAAACAGTTCAGCATATCGCCTCGATTTTCATAATTACCAAAATTGTTGTACTTTTGCTCTATGGAACAGCCTAAAATAGAGCGATTACTGCGTCTTATGAAGATGCTTACAGCAAATGTCGAATACTCTGTTGACGATATAGCAGAGCGTCTTGACATGTCCCGTCGTACTATTTATCGCTATATTGAGACCTTTCGCGAGGCCGGTTTTGTTATCAAAAAGAGTGGCGACTGCTTCAGATTAGACAAATCTTCGCCACACTTTAAGGATATCTCACAGCTTGTACACTTTACCGAGGAGGAGGCTGTAATCCTTCGTCGAGCAATTGAGAGTATAGATGAGACAAATCTCCTTAAGCACAACCTCAAGCGCAAACTATACTCTGTATATGACAGTAAAACCCTTGCCGATACAATTGTCAAAGGTCAAAATTCAGGCAATGTTCACTCTCTTATAGAGGCTATACAGAGTCGCAAGCAGGTAATACTGCACAACTACCACTCCTCAAGCTCAGTGCGTAACAGAGTAGTTGAGCCATTTGCCTTTACAACAAACTACATAAATATATGGTGTCTTGACACGGAGGATAACCGCCCAAAAATCTTCAAAACTGCACGAATCGAGAGGGTAGAGATTACTCAAACCGATTTTCAGCATGAAGATAAACACAAAGAGGGTTTTATGGATATTTTCCGCATGATTTCAACTTCAGATACAGAGCTGATTCCTATAAAACTAAAACTCGGACGCCTCTCTTCAAGCCTTATTATGGAGGAGTATCCGCTATCGGAAAAGTATATTTCGCAGATAGACAACAGCCATTGGTTATTAGATACCAAGGTAGCAAATTTGCAGGGCGTAGGGCGTTTTGTTGTCGGGCTTTTAGATGATATTGAGATTGTAGAATCTCCTGAACTTAAAGAGTATATAACGAATTATATAAACCAATACTTCAAATAATGTATAGAGTAATTTTAACCCTCTTGCTACTATTTGCAGTTTCGTGTAGCAAGGATGACATTGACCGTGCAGACAACACACTAAACCAAGGTGAGCAGAACAACAGCGGCAATGACGACCAAAACAACAATGAGAACAATAACGAGGACAACAACGACCAGAATAACCCTGGCGAAGACCCCAACAAACCTATTGAGTGGGGCGATGAGCGTAGCTATGTTTTTGACTTAACCTCACTGCCTGAGGTTCGTATGACAATCTCTCTTGATGAGTGGAATCGCATGCTGTCAGAGTATGACAAGGATAACAACACTAAGGAGTATTTCCACTGCGATGTCGATATGAAGCTCAAGGGCGAAAACTACATTGTAAATGATGCAGGTGTACGACTCAAGGGCAATACATCGCGTCGTCGTCCTGAAAATGGCAATGGAGAGCATGTTAAGGACAATGCTGATTGGCAGCACTGCCACTTCCAATTTAACTTCCGCAAGTACAACAAGGATGAGGAGCATACTATTCGAGGTATTCGCAAAATGTACCTCAAATGGTTTAAGGACGATGCTGCATACTGCCGTGAGATTTACAGCTATGACCTTTTCCGCCGCTTTGGGGTATGGACAGCTATCGAAAATTGCTACTGTCGCCTATGGATACATGTAGAGGGAGACAAACAGCCTGCATACTACGGCGTGTATGAGATGAACGAGACTATTGACGACACCTATCTCAAGATGCGCAAAGATAAGTTTGGCAACCACAAAGGTAATCTCTGGAAGTGCAACTGGGGCGCGTCTCTTAACTATGACCGCGACAAAAACGCAAGCATGGGCGAGAGCGATGGCAGCTACGACCCTACATACGAGGTAGAGGAGATAAATAGCGACCTTAGCACAGCAAAGAGCCAGCTGCTACACTTTATGAAGCAACTGCGCGATTTGAAGGGACAGCAGCTCCACGATTGGTTAGGTAACGCCATTGATATCAACCTTCTTCTGCGTACATACGCTGTAAATGTTGCCGTGGGTATGTGGGATGACTATTGGAACAACACCAATAACTTCTACGTCTACTTCAACTCTACAGACCCTACAAATTATAAATTCTACCTTATTCCGTACGACTACGACAACACCTTAGGAACAACTCTTAACTGTGGTGTTCAGAGTGATGCAGGCCGACATGACCCTCTCAAGTGGGGTAATAGTGATGTCTCACCGCTGCTTGCAAAGATTCTTCAGTTTGACGACTATAAGAAGATATATATTGATGCACTAAAAGAACTTTGCAGCAGCAACGGTCCTTTCTACTACAACGCATCTATAGCGCGTATAAAGAGTTGGCACTCAATGATTGGCAACTATATCGACAACGACACAGGCGAGGATACAAAGATTAAAGACCGTCCGGCAGGTTGGGGTAACCACTCAGAATACCGTCTCTGGGAGAGTACCGACACAAACACCAATTGGTTTAGAGTCCGTGCCGCCGCGATGCCGAAATAAAAAAGTAAAGTTTGCTTTACACTTTCCCCCTATAAAATTTGCTTTATAGGGGATTTTTATTTAGTTTTGTGGTAGTTTTTATTCAAAACCTCGCAAATATGAAAGAGTCGTTCAAATCTAAACTCAAACGAGCCACGATGTATCTACTCGGCTTTTCGGCAACTCCTATGCTGACAGCTTGCTACGGCGTGCCAACTGAATATGAGCCTACGGATTATATTCCATTTGACGACATCAGTGGGCAGGTTGTTGACCGCAAAACCGACACACCTATTAAGGGTATTGAGGTATCTGTACGCGGTACTGACATCAAAACCACCACAGACAGCAATGGTAGTTTCTATATAGACCAATACTTTACATCATCTGTAGAGATACAAGCCAAAGATATAGACGGCGCAGAAAATGGAGACTACTATAACAGTAGTGAAGAGGTCCGTAGCACAAACAACCACAATATAAAAATCTCTCTTTTGCAAGCAGAGAGAAAATGAGCCACAAAATCTCACTCAGAAAACGATTGGCTTTAGAGTTATTTCGCTCTGTGCGAAAAGACTTAATAGAGAGCCACGACCTGAAAGTTCTCTTTTGGGAGTGTACTTTGCGCTGCAATCTGAGTTGCAAACATTGCGGTAGCGACTGCCGCGCCATTTCCAACACTCCGGATATGCCTGCAGAGGATTTCTTGCGCGCTTTAGACACCCTTACACCACATATTAACCCTCATCAAGTATTGGTTACCCTTACAGGCGGAGAGGCTCTGCTACGCAAAGATATAGAGAGTATTGGAATTGAACTTCGCCAAAGGGGCTACAGATGGGGTATAGTTACAAATGGTATGTTGCTTGACAAACAGAGGATGAAATCGCTTTGCCAAGCGGGAATTGATGCTATAACCCTCTCTCTTGACGGTTTTGAGGAGCAACACAATGCAATCCGTCGTAATCCACACAGTTTTCAAAACGCTATGCGTGCCCTGCATGCAATTGTACAGAGTGGCGTACGGTATGATGTGGTAACTTGCGTAACGCCGGACAATTTTGACTCTCTTACAGCCTTCAAAGAGCTACTTATAGACAATGGCTGCAAGGCGTGGCGCATCTTTACCATTTTCCCCGTTGGTAGGGCTGCAGAGGATAGCAAATTACAGCTTTCGTCAGAGCAATATCGCTCACTTATGGATTTTATAGTAAAGACCCGTAAAGAGGGTAAAATCGCCTGTTCGTATGCTTGTGAGGGATTTTTGGGCGGCTATGAAGCAGAGGTTAGAGACAACTTTTTCAGTTGCATGGCAGGTATAGGCATTGCCGGTGTACGCATAGACGGCTCAATATCTGGCTGCACAAGTATCCGCTCCAATTTTGACCAAGGAAATATATACAAAGATAATCTTTGGGAGGTCTGGAACAACCGCTTTGAGGAGTATCGAGACCGCAGTTGGACAAAAAAGGGCAAATGTGCCACCTGTTCATCCTGGCGATACTGCCATGGCAACGGCATGCACCTCTACGACCAAAACCGCTGCCTTATGCACTGCAACTTAGAAAAATTACTATCCAAATAGAGCTAAAAGGATGTGCAACAAAAAAGTTGCACATTTTTTTTGCAATTTTTTATCCTGTGTCAGAAGTTGACACAAAAGGGTCGTTACTTTGCATCCAGAAACAAGAAGTATAACAACTAAAACATTAAAATTATGGGAGCAAGTTACAAAATCAGATGCAAGTATTGCGGTACCGAGTTTTTACACATTGCCGATGATGATTTCGGAGTTATTCGTGCCTGTGTAGGGTGTGAGTGCAGTATTGAGACAGATGCACCAATACTATGTCCGAGCTGCTCAAAAAGGCTTAATAGGAGTAAGGAGGAGCTTGATAGTCAGATAGAGAGTGTGATGACTTGGTAAATTAAAAAGAAATTATTAACTTTGAGTGCAAAATGTTGTTTTCAATATTTTTTGGTCTTCTACTTATCGTAGCGATGGTAGGGCAGGCGTTTGAGATTAAGTAATATAAAAAATATAAACTATTATGGCAGAGAACACTCCTCAGGTAAATCCTGAAAAATTAAAGGTACTTAAGGCGGTAATGGACAAAATCGAGAAGGATTTTGGAAAAGGTTCCATTATGCGCATGAGCAGCGACCAGGTTACAGATGTGCCTGTTATTCCATCTGGTTCAATAACTCTTGATGTTGCACTTGGCGTAGGTGGCTATCCAAAAGGCCGTGTAATTGAGATTTACGGTCCTGAGTCATCAGGTAAGACAACTCTTGCTATTCATGCCATTGCAGAGGCTCAGAAGCAGGGCGGTATTGCAGCATTTATTGATGCAGAGCACGCTTTTGACAGCTATTATGCACAGAAATTGGGCGTAGATGTTGACAATCTGCTTATCTCTCAGCCGGACAATGGTGAGCAGGCTCTTGAGATTGCTGACTCACTGATTCGTTCAAGCGCAATAGATATTATCGTCATCGACTCTGTTGCAGCCCTTACACCAAAGGCTGAGATTGAGGGCGAGATGGGCGACTCTAAGATGGGTCTGCAGGC
>JAFWBN010000126.1 GCA_017507075.1 Alistipes sp.
CTCCTCAGAACAAGGCTTGTTGTCGTTTTTGTACTCCTCAGAAGTCCACCATACAGTATCCTTAGAGTTCTCATCCATAACGATGAACTTATCCTTAGGAGAACGGCCTGTATATACACCGGTCATTACATTTACTGCGCCAAGCTCAGTCTCCTGACCCTTGTCAAAGCCTGTAAGACCCTCTTTGGTCTCCTCCTCGAAAAGTACCTCGTAAGATGGATTGTAAACAACCTCAGTTGTACCTGAGATACCATACTTCAATAAATCTTCTTTCTTAAAAGCCATAATGTTTGATATTTAATGATTTAACCTCTTGTTTCTTCTGTTTTGATACCTATAACCCCACCTTTTGAAATATAAACCAGATGGTTTGCCATAAGCACCTATTTTCTCGATGCAAAGATATTGCTAATTTTTTGATTTGTGAAAAAAATAACAGATAATTTTTAGATTAGTTCCTAAAAATCTCATTTAATATTGGTTAAGTATTCATAATAGGCCGGAATAATGACCGTATCATAGTTTTCACGGGTGCTTTCAATAGTGGCTTTTGTGTCGCCTTCATATACTCCAACCCATGAAGTTTCATAAAGGAAACAACCACGATAACCACACTTTTCAACAATCGTATGATAGACTTCTCCCCAGTCTATCAGACCTCCTGTCCAAGGTTGAAGATGTTTGTCGTATGGATACTCGGTAAGTCCTATATTTTGCTGAATATGTAGTGTTCCGAGTAGTGTTCCAACATCTTCAAGAATTTTGGTAACATCCCCTAAGCTGTTGTCGGCAATGTATTTTCCATTTTGCGGAATCTGAGCATGACCTGTATCAATACACACTTTAACATTTTCGAGTCCCGGATAGTTGAGTAGTGATACAAGCGACTCTCCATCATAGGCCACACTCTTTGTGCAGTTTTCAACACACAATATTGTAGAGGTGCCGTACAACTTATTCAGACGCTCAAGCTCGGTTTGTAGTGCGACAAGAGACTTGCGACTTTGAGCAACATGTTGCTCAAAATCTGATGCTGTAGTCAGGTATGAACCTGTACTTGGATGTATGGTTAAATGGTGAGGAGCAATGTGTTCCAAGGCTATATCCATGATATGCGATAGCTTTTCAACGGCCTGCACTCTATGGCCCTCATCTATTGAAGCGATGTCGTAAGTAGAGTATGGGAGGTGCAACCCCCACAATTTAGCCCCTGTAGCTTTGAGATTCTCTCCAGCTGTAAGGAAGGCAAATTCGCGCAACTCGTTATTTACACCCTCTGCCCACATGTTCTTATCACGAGCAATGGCATCGAGCCATATATTTGCCTTCACGGCACGATTGCAGACACTCTCGGTCAGCTGCTCCAAACCTACTAACTTGCCTGGTTGCAAGATTGTCTGATTCTCTTGAGAGCCAATGCCCGCCATGTTTACCGTAAAAGCAGTGATGTTTCCGGATGTAAACTCCATGGCTTTTGGCAGGGTTATCTCCTTTGTATATGCAATATTGTTGCTTGTAGTAATGGTTATATGACACTTTTCACCCGCAGCAAGAGTTGTTGGCCATACGGACATATAGTAGCTAAAATTACCACTCTGAGGTACAGGCAGTGTGGTGGTAACGGATTGTGCCGGCTCTGACTCCTCGGATTGGGATAGAGGATTGTTTCCTGCAACAATATCGGCAATCATAATCTTGGTAATCTTGCCGGCAATGGTTTTGTCGCAAGCAAATGTAACACTCTTTACAGCATCTGATGCTGCAAGAGCAAGGTTTTTGATGGTAACTTTTGCTATTGCCGAGACTCTGGCCATCTCAAAATTAACGGTAGAAGTTGGTTGGGCTGTAAATTCGACACCTTTTGAGACAATAAAGTCTGACAGAGGGTCAAAAGTCTCCATTGTGGTTGGACTCTGCGCTTTGGGCAATACAAAGGCTATATATGTGCCTGCGCCGTTCATAGAGGCGTTGTTGTGGGTGAGTACATAGGTGTACTTATCCGCACTCTTTGCCTCTAATGCAAAATCGACATAAGCAGTTTTGCCTCCGGCAGCAAGTGTGGTGTTGAGATTGTTTGCCTTCTTTGTCTTTCCTGCTGTAGTAGTAACCTCAAATAGCTCGATATAGTCGCCTTTAACCCACTCGGCATGATATTTTCCGTTCTCTTCAACAAGCACACTGCGACTTTGAGGAGTCTCTATATTTGCGGCAAAAGCGACCTTGCTGTTGTTTATAGCAATCTCAGTGCTGTTTTTAACGCAGGCGGTAAATGTAGCCACAGCAAAAAGAAGTAATGTTATAATCTTTTTCATAGCCCTACACTGTTTATAATTCATCGCCATAATCGTCGTAATCAATATCTCCGCCAGGTGTTCCTGCACCCCAACTATTAGCAAAACCCACCTCAATCTTTACGAAACATGGGGTAATTGTTGGCTGTAAGTAAAAATTCTTGTTCATGCTAATCTTTTATTAAATCAGCGACTTAAAAATCAAACTAATCCAATCAAAGGTATGGATTTTTTCGGAGATTTTCAAATAAATACAAATAAAACATCCTTAATAGTAAAATATGACCAATCATAGAGCAAATTACACTATTCACCGAAAAAATGCAGAGTCGTTTAGGCGGACATATCAAAAATTGTTATTTTTGTACACTATGGCTGGACTCTATTTCCATATTCCCTTTTGCAAGCGGCTTTGTGGCTACTGCGACTTTATGCGCAGTGTTAAGTTGAAATATATGCCTCAGGTTGTGGAGCAGATGCACTGTGAATTGGAAACAGAGAGTGGTTTTCTGACCGACACGGCTCTAAAAACCATCTATTTTGGCGGTGGTACTCCATCACTGCTTAATCCTGTTGATATTCAGCGATTTATAGAGCATGCTGGAAGAGTGTTTGACACCTCTTCACTGCGCGAGATAACCGTTGAGGTTAATCCGGATGATATAACTGCTGAGTATGCCCGCTCTTTGGCGGCAACTGTTGTAAACAGGGTCTCGATGGGTATTCAGTCGCTTGATGACCGCGTTTTGGAGTTTATGGGTCGCAGACATACGGCTCAAGGGGCTATAGAGGCGGTTAAAAGGCTACAGGATGCCGGTATTGAAAATATCTCTGTCGATGTGATTTTTGGTGTCGCAGGCTTTGGCTCTGAGTCGCTTTTGCATACATTGCAAGGGGTTACGGAGCTTAATGTGCAGCACATCTCGGCATACCATTTGACAATAGAGGATAATACTCGTTTTGGTAGGCTGCTCTCAAAGGGAGAGTTGCGACAAGTATCTGAGGAGCAGAGCCAGAGAGAGTTTTTGGCGGTGCATAACACCCTTTGTAATGCAGGTTTTGACCATTATGAGGTTAGTAATTTTGCAAAAGAGGGCTTTGTTTCGCAACACAACTCCTCATATTGGACAGGTGCAGAGTATTTGGGCATAGGTCCGGGGGCGCACTCCTTTGCAAAGAGTACCCGCAGATGGTGTAGCCAGAGTGTGGAGCAGTATGTCGAGGGCATAGAGTACGGCTCTGAGTGCTTGAGTAGTAAAGATACTCTAAATGAGTATGTTATGGTCTGCTTGCGCCGCAAAGAGGGTATAGACCTTGAGTTGGTAGCAGAGAGGTGGGGCAAAAGCGAGGCAGAGCGTATTTTGAAAACTTGCGAAAAATTTGTTGAGGTGGGATGGATAGAACAAAGAGACAAAATGATAGCAATCCCTGCCGAACAATTTTTAATCTCCGATGCGGTAATCTCGGAGCTTTTTGTGTAGTATATATATAAATATAGGTAAAAATTATTAAAAAATTTTAATAAAACTTTCAAAATTAAATCTATTGTGCTATCTTTGCGCCGAAAAATTTTGGAAAAGTACAAAATATCAGATAATTATGAGTGAAAAGAAGTTTACACCCGACACACTTTTTGAGGTAAGTTGGGAGGTGTGCAACAAGGTTGGCGGTATTCACACCGTAGTTGCCACCAAAGCACTGACAGTAACAAAGCAGTTGGGCGATAAGTACATTGTTATTGGTCCTGATTTCTCGCAGGACAATGGCAATAGCGAGTTTGAGGAGGATGCAACACTCTTCCGTGCATGGCGACAGCAGCTCTATAACGAGGGTATCAGAGTTCGTTGTGGTCGTTGGAAGATTGTAGGTTCTCCAATTGCTATTTTGATTGATTTTACAACTCACTTCTCACAGAAGGATGAGATTCTGAAGTCTCTGTGGGATAACTACCATGTTGACTCTCTTTCTGGCCAGTGGGACTATGTTGAGCCTGTATTGTTCGGCCACATTGCAGGTAGAGTTATTGCATCTTATGTAGATAATATTGCAGCAGCAACAGATAAGGTTGTAGCTCACTTCCACGAGTGGATGACCTGCTCAGGAGGTCTCTACCTTCGTCAGAACTCGCCTTATGTGGCAACTGTTATGACAACCCATGCAACAGTTATGGGTCGTTGCATTGCAGGAAATCGTCTTCCACTCTATGGTGGTTTGGCAACATTTAATGCAGACGACCTTGCTCGTCAGTTCAATGTAACTGCAAAACACTCTATCGAGAAGATTGGTGCGCAGTATCATGATGCCTTCCTTACTGTAAGCGATATTACAGCTCGTGAGTGTAAGTATCTGCTTGGCAAGGAGGTTGATGTTGTTACACCAAACGGTTTTGAGAACGACTTTGTTTGGACTGGTGCTGAGTATGATACAAAGAGAGCAGAGGCTCGCAAGGCTATGATATCTGTTGCTGAGGCTTGCCTTGGTTACACATTTAAGTCAGAGCCACTTATCATCGGCACATCTGGTCGTTATGAGTTCCACAATAAGGGTCTTGATGTATTCTTTGATGCTCTTTCACGCCTGGCTACTTCAAATGTAGAGCGTGAGATTCTTGCGTATATTACCGTACCTGCAGCAAATCATGGTGCTCGTACAGACCTTCAGGCGCATTTGAAGGATAACAGCAAGGCTATTGATGCTACACAGTATCGCCACTCAACACACTACCTTGAGAGCAAGTCTTGGGACCAGATTGCAAAGGCAATTTCGGAGTCTGGTTTAGATAAGGCAGAGTCAAAGGTAAAGGTTATCTTTGTTCCTACATACCTTAACCAAAACGACGGCATCTTTAACAAAAACTACTACGAGTTGCTCGTAGGTATGGACCTTACAGTCTTTGCGTCATACTATGAGCCATGGGGATATACTCCACTTGAGTCTATCGCCTTCTCAGTTCCTACAATCACAACAACTCTTGCAGGTTTTGGTGTATGGGCTTCAGGTCTTGAGAATCATGAGGGCGTAACAGTTGTTGAGCGTAATGATACAAACGGCGCACAGGCTGCTGTAGAGATTGCCTCTACAATCCAGCAGTTTGCATCACTTCTTGAGCAGGAGGTTGCAGAGCTTCGTGCATCAGCTCTTGAGGTTTCAAAGTTGGCTTTGTGGAAGAATATGTTTAAGCACTACCAGAAGGCTTACCAGAGCGCAATGGAGAGCTGCGTAGCTCGTACAAACCGTGCCGTTTTGGGTGATGGAGGCTCAAAGACAGAGCAGATTAACTTTGTTCGTCAGCAGCTCTTTGCAGAGCGTCCATCATGGCAGCGTGTTATGGTTGAGAAGTCTCTTCCTGAGGTACTTCGTCCACTTGAGGAGCTTTCAAGAAACCTTTGGTGGAGCTGGACTCTCGGCGCACGCGACCTTTTTGAGTATATTGATAAGGATTTGTGGGTAGAGGTTAACCGTAACCCTATTGCACTGCTTGACAAACTCTCTGTAGAGCGTCTTGCAGAGCTTGAGAAGGATACAGAGTTCCTTACAAAGCTCGGTGTAGTATATGCTCAGTTCCAGGAGTATATGAACGAGGCTCCAAAGGCAGAGACTCCAAAGATTGCATACTTCTCTATGGAGTATGGTCTGCACCACACACTGAAAATCTACTCAGGTGGTCTTGGTATCCTTGCAGGCGACTACCTTAAGGAGGCTTCAGATAAGAATGTACCTATGGTAGCAGTAGGTCTGCTCTATCGTTACGGATACTTTACACAGCGTCTGTCTGCACAGGGTTCTCAGGAGGCTGTTTATGACCCACAGAACTTCTTTAAGTTGCCAATCTCTCCTGTTCGCGATGAGGATGGTAGCTGGGTAACAGTTCAGATTGCCTTCCCAGGTCGTACACTCTATGCTCGTGTATGGCGTTGCATGGTAGGTCGTACAGCACTCTATCTGCTCGATACAGACTACGAGGCAAACCTTGAGGAGGATCGTCAGGTAACACACTACCTCTATGGTGGCGATTGGGAGAATCGTCTCAAGCAGGAGATTTTGCTCGGTGTCGGAGGTATTCGCGCACTTGCAAAGATGGGTATCAAGCAGGATGTATATCACTGCAACGAGGGTCATGCGGCATTTATCGGTATTGAGAGAATTCGCAACCTTATTGCACGCCAGAAGCTCTCTTTCTCTGAGGCTTTGGAGGTTGTTCGTAGCTCATCGCTCTTTACAACACACACTCCTGTACCTGCAGGTCATGACGCCTTCCCAGAGTCTATGATTCGTCAGTATATGTCTCACTATCCAGATGTTTTGGGTATTACTTGGGATCAGTATATCAACTTAGGTAAGGTAAATCCAAATGATGTAAACGAGAAGTTCTCAATGTCTGTCCTTGCATGTAACCTTTCACAGGAGGTTAACGGTGTAAGCTGGCTCCATGGTGAGGTTTCAAAGGATATTCTGGGTAATATGTGGCCTGGATACTTCAAGAACGAGTTGCATATCGGTTATGTAACCAATGGTGTTCACTTCCCAACATGGACAGCATCAAATATGCGCCGCCTCTATGCAAAATACTTCCCAGAGGGCTTTGAGGGTCATCAGTACGATATTCCTGCATGGCAGAAGGTGAAGAGCATCTCTGATGAGGAGCTTTGGGCTGAGCGTATGTTCCTTAAGAACCGTCTTATCAAGACTATCAAGCGTCGCTATACCGATCCATCACAGGTTCGTTTCGACTCTCCACGCCAGCTTGTGCAGGTTTCTGAGCGTATCAAGCCAGAGGTGCTTACAATCGGTTTTGCACGCCGCTTTGCAACATATAAGCGTGCTTATCTGCTCTTTACAAACCTTGAGCGTCTGTCCAAGATTGTAAACAACCCTGAGCACCCTGTACAGTTCATCTTCGCAGGTAAGGCTCACCCTAACGATAAGCCGGGTCAGGATTTGATTAAGAGAATTGTTGAGGTTTCGCTCATGCCTGAGTTTGTGGGTAAGGTTATCTTCTTGCAGAACTACGATATGGAGCTTGCGCGCCGTATGGTTCAGGGTGTGGATGTATGGCTCAACACACCAACTCGACCACTTGAGGCATCAGGCACATCAGGCGAGAAGTGTGTTATGAACGGTGTTATGCAGTTCTCAGTTCTCGACGGCTGGTGGGTTGAGGGCTACAAAGAGGGCGCAGGTTGGATGCTTCCTATGGAGCGCACATTTACTGAGCAGCGTTATCAGGATGACCTCGACGCAGAGATGATTTACACCACAATTGAGGAGCAGATTGTTCCTAAGTATTATGCTCGTAATGAGAAGGGTATCCCTACAGAGTGGTGTGCCGCAATCAAGAGCTGTGTGGCAGATATTGCCTCAAACTTTACAACAAACCGTATGCTTACAGACTACGAGGAGCGTTTTTATAATCAGCTTGCAGAGCGTAAGAGCGCAATGGTTGCAGACAACTATATCAAGGCTCGTGAGCTTGCAGCTTGGAAGCGTAGAGTATCTGCGGCATGGGACAATGTGAAGGTTCTTGATGTTCAGAGAGTAAGAGTCGATAAGGAGGCACTTTTCGTAGGCGAGTCATATCGCTTTGAGGTCTCTTTGGATGTTGCAAATCTCAAACCTGAGGATATTGGTGTAGAGCTTGTTGTTGCAAAACCTATGGTTGGCAACCAGCCTGCAAATGTAGATTACTCTCTGCCACTTGCACAGAGCAAGGTTGAGGGAAGCAAAGTAACCTACACACTTGAATATACACCAAATAAGACAGGTATCTTTGATATTGCCCTGAGAGTCTTCCCTAA
Source organism: Alistipes sp. (assembly GCA_017507075.1). Lineage (GTDB taxonomy): Bacteria > Bacteroidota > Bacteroidia > Bacteroidales > Rikenellaceae > Alistipes. Next base: position 8,087 of record JAFWBN010000126.1, read on the forward strand.
GAACGAGAAACTTGCACATCGTATGGACTTCGCCCTTGTAAAATGGGCATAGCCTCTGGTTGTAGAGGTTAGATAAAACTAACATAAAAAGTAGGTTTGGGCGTTTTATTACGCTCAAACCGCTTTGTTTGATAAAAAAATAGCGTAAAAGGTTGATATTTGATAAAAAATTTGTACCTTTACACTACATCTTGTAAAAATCTTACAAAAAATATTATGCCTGGATTAACATTTGACAAACGGGAACTTGGAAACTTGGAGTATTCGCTTCAGCGCGAAATGCTTGCAACTGACCGTCGTGGTGGCTATATGAGTACCACCATTGTAGGTTGCAACACTCGCAAGTATCATGGACTGATTGTTGCGCCAATTGACACAACAGACCAGACTTATGTTCTGCTCTCTTCACTCGATGAGACTATTGTGCAGCACGACCAGTCTTTCAACCTTGCTCTGCACCGTTTCCGCGGTGTTTATGAGCCAAGAGGACACAAGTACATCACCGACTTTGAGTACACCCCTTGCCCAACTATCACATATCGTGTAGGAGGTGTTATTCTGAAGAAGGAGCTACTGTGGATTCATAAGCGTACACAGCTTATGATTCGCTACACTCTTGTTGACGCGCACTCAGAGACCACGCTGCGTCTGCGTCCTTTCCTTGCCTTTAGAAACAAGCACTCGCTCTCTAAGGCAAATATGGATGCCAATGTGCGTTCTTATGCAGTAAAGAACGGCGTTAAAAATCGTCTCTATGATGGCTTCCCATGGCTCTACATGCAGCTGAGCAAGGATGATTCAAAATTTGTTGCAGCACCTGATTGGTACTATGACTTTGAGTATCAGAAGGAGATTGAGCGCGGCTATGAGGGTTATGAGGATTTGCTTACAACCGGATACTTCGAGATGAAGATTCAGAAGGGCGAGAGCATTATCTTCTCAGCCTCTGTAGATGAGATGGCGTCTGCAGAAGATATTGTAAACTACTTCAATGCTTCAATTGCTCGTCGTACTCACAAGATTGACTTTATCAGCTGTCTGCACCACTCCGCTCGTCAGTTTATCATCCGTCGTCCTGGAGACCGCACTGAGGTTGTAGCCGGTTATCCATGGTATGGTGTTGATGGTCGCTCAACATTTATCTCTCTGCCAGGTCTTACTCTTGAGCAAGGCTATAAGGAGGACTGTATGGCTGTTCTCGATACAATGGTTGGCGATATGCACAATGGCGACTTTGCTGGCTCTGCCTCTGCTGAGGTTGCTGCCGATGCTCCGCTGTGGTTCTTCTGGACTCTTCAGAATTTGGAGAAACATATCGGCGCAAAGGGTATCTGGGAGCGTTATGGCGAGGCTATGAAGAGTATTCTTGCAGCCTATAAGAAGGGATTCTTTGGTGGTTGCGTGGCACTGCATGACAACGGACTTGTTTGGGCTGCTCGTGAGGGATATGCTCTTACTTGGATGAATAGTGTTGTTGGTGGCGTTGCTCAGACTCCTCGTGCGGGTTATGTGGTTGAGATTAACGCTTTGTGGTATAACGCAGTATGCTATGCCCTTGAGTTGGCAAAGAAGTGTGGCGACAAGGAGTTTGTTTCAGAGTGGAAGGCTCTGCCTAAGAAGACCAAAGAGTCGTTTATCGAGAAGTTCTACCTTGCAGAGGAGGGTTATCTTGCAGACTATGTAGATTTGCGTGGTGCAGATAAGAGCATCCGTTGCAACCAGATTATAGCTAGCGGACTTAAATATACAATGGTTGACCAGGAGCAGATTGTAAATATGTTGCTTACAGTTCGTCAGCACCTTCTGACTCCTCACGGCTTGCGTTCTCTCTCTCCTGAGGATTCACGCTTTGAGTCAACATATAAGGATAACCCTATTGAGCAGGAGGCAGCAAGCAAGAACGGAGCTGTTTGGGTATGGCCACTGATGTTCTACTTTGAGTGTGCATTTGCTCTTCAGGGCGAGAAGTTCCTTGCAAAGGCTAAGGAGCTGTATGAGGCTTATGACGATAATATTCAGACCTACTGTATAGGTTCTGTTGCTGAGTATTACGATGCCAATCCACCATTTGCTCCTCGTGGAGCCTTCTCACAGGCTTGGAGTGTAGCTGCACTGCTCTATATCAAGGAGCTTGTAGCTCAGCAGGAGGCTAAGGCGGCTCGTGCAGCAAAAAAGAGTGTTAAAACAAGTAAAAAATAGGTGCAATGAGAGTTTTAATGTTTGGATGGGAGTTTCCTCCCCATATTGCTGGAGGTCTGGGAACTGCTTGCTACGGAATGACGCGTGGTCTTGCGCGTAACGGCGTAGATGTAACTTTCGTTATGCCGCACGCCAGTGGTGATGAGGACCAGCGATTTGTTGATATTGTCAACGCCAGCGATGTGGAGACTGTCTTTGGTAAGGTAGATTCCGACTCTGAGGATATTATTGAGAAGATGTCGTTTATTCATATCGACTCAAACCTTGTACCATACCTCTCTCCTGAGGATTATGAGACCTATCATGACGAGTTTGTCAAGACAGGCGAGAAGCGTTGGGAGACAAAGGATGTATGGAGTCAGCGTTACACCTTCTCCGGAAAGTATGGCGCAAACCTGCTTGAGGAGATTGCTCGCTATGCTATTGTTGCAGCACAGGTGGCTAAAGACCATGCTGGCGAGTTTGATGTTATCCACGCGCACGACTGGCTTACATATTTTGCAGGTATTGCAGCCAAGAGAGTATCAGGCAAGCCGCTTGTTGTTCACATGCACGCAACTGAGTTTGACCGCTCAGGCGAGAATATCAATACACAGACATACGCAATTGAGCGAGCAGGTATGCACGCCGCAGACCGCGTTATTGCTGTGTCAAACCTTACAAGAAACATCATTATCAACCGCTATGGAGTGCCTGCTGAGAGAGTTGTAGCAGTGCATAATGCTGTACGCTTTACAGATAAGGGCGAGGCATGGCCGGAGAGAGGTGTTGAGGATAAGGTTGTTACATTTTTGGGTCGTATCACCTTCCAGAAGGGTCCTGACTACTTCGTAGAGGCTGCTGCAAAGGTGCTTAAGCGTTGCCCTAATGTGCGATTTGTTATGGCAGGTTCGGGAGATATGATGAACCATGTTATCCGTCGTGTTGCTCGTCTGGGTATTGCAGACCGCTTCCACTTTACAGGCTTCCTTCGTGGCGCAGATGTGGATAAGATGTTCCAGCTCTCAGATGTCTTTGTTATGCCGTCAGTATCCGAGCCGTTTGGTATCGCTCCTCTGGAGGCTATGCGTTCAAATGTCCCTGTAATTATCTCAAAACAGAGTGGTGTGGCAGAGGTGCTCGACTACGCTATCAAGGTTGACTATTGGGATGTTGACGCTATGGCAGATGCCATCTACGGCCTTGTAAACTACCCTGCACTGTCAAAGATGTTTGCAGAAAAGGGTCTTGAGGAGGTTATCTCCCTTAAGTGGAACGATGCTGCTGCAAAGATTAAGAAAGTCTATGAAGAGGCAATTGCAGAGTGTAATAAATAAGAAATAAATAAACACAAAAGATATGAAAACAGTTTGCTTGTATTTTCAGGTACATCAGCCTTGGCGACTTAAGACTTATCGATTCTTTAACATCGGCAAGGACCACAACTATTTGGACGATCTTACAAATCGTGCCATCATGCAGAAGATTGCCCGTGAGTGCTATCTTCCAATGAACTCACTGCTCCTAAACCTTATTAAGGAGAATAAAGGTGCTTTTCGCGTATCTTTCTCCCTTACAGGTACAGTTGTAGAGCAGTTCAAACTCTATGCTCCAGAGGTTTTGGACTCTTTCCGCGCTCTTGTAAAGACAGGTTGTGTTGAACTCCTCTCTGAGACCTATTCACACTCTCTTGCAGCCCTCTCAAGCAAAGAGGACTTCACAGAGCAGGTAAAGGCTCATCAGGCTATGCTTAAGAAGGAGTTTGGTGTAAAACCAAAGGCTTTCCGCAATACAGAGCTTATCTACTCAGACCAGATTGGCGCAATGGTGGGTGAGCTTGGCTTCAACACTATCCTTGCAGAGGGTGCTAAGCATGTTCTTGGCTGGAAGTCTCCAAACTATGTATATGCAGGAGCTACAGACCAGAGCCTCAGAGTATTGCTGCGTAACTATAAACTCTCAGATGATATCGCTTTCCGCTTCTCAAATCAGGGTTGGGATGAGTATCCACTTACAGCCGATAAGTATGCACAGTGGCTTAGCGAGGCAGATGGCGAGGTGGTAAACCTCTTTATGGACTATGAGACCTTCGGAGAGCATCAGAAGGCATCAACAGGTATCTTCGACTTTGTCAAAGCACTGCCAAAAGCAGTCCTTGGTCGTGGCGACTTGAAGTTTGCAACCGTCTCTGAGACAGCAGCAGAGCATCAGCCTGTAGCGGTAATCCATAGCCCACATGTAATGTCTTGGGCAGACGAGGAGAGAGATATCACTGCATGGCTCGGCAATGATTTGCAGAATGAAGCCTTCGCAAAGATTTATGAACTTAAAGATAAGGTTCGCAGCCTTAAGAGCGAAGACTTTAACTATGTGTGGAACTTTATGCAGACCTCAGACCACTTCTATTATATGGCAACAAAGTGGCTCTCTGATGGCGATGTTCACTCATATTTCAACCCTTACGGCTCATCCTATGAGGCATTTATGAACTATATGAATGTCCTCTCAGATTTCCAGATTGAGGTTGAGAAGGCTTTGGCGGCTAAGAAGGCGGCACGAAAGAAGACTAAATAATTTGTCGTGATAGCACGGCATCTACGATACATCCCTTAAATCCCTGAATAGGAAATACGCTAAAGTATGTCCTATCCAGGGATTTTTCACGATGCACCGTACCTGCCGCACTCTGACGACAAATTGGGTCGGTGCTTTGATTAGGCGGAGGTTGAACTTTAATTGAGCGACGGAAACAAAAATGACATTTAATAGCAACGGGCTTTCAGCCCTAAATGACATACAATAGCGCGCCCTGCGCGCAGTATTAAGGGCTTTAGCCCGCTGTCATTTATTGTCATTTATTGTTATTTGCTGTTATTTGCTGTTATTCGCTGTTATTCGCTGTTATTTGCTATTTCGCACTAATCTTTGCGCACAAATTGTTTTCTATGTTAATTTTTCGTTAACTCTGACTATTATTTTATTATTGTCAGCAAAATAAGACTATCTTTGCTAAAGAAATTACTAATTCTAAAATTATATGACAGAGATTTACATTGCGGTTGTGGCTATATTGGCCATACTTGCTGTTTCGGGGCTCTATGTAGGAGTTACCAACGATGCTGTAAACTTTCTCAATTCCGCGATTGGTTCTAAGGCTGCTAAGATGCGTACAATACTTATTGTAGCGTCTATAGGTATTATTATTGGAGCAATGACTTCAAGCGGCATGATGGAGGTTGCGCGAAGTGGCATGTTTAACCCTTCGTTATTTACCTTCAAGGAGGTAATGTTGTTGTATGTAGGTGTGATGATTGCCAATGTTGTATTGCTTGATATATACAACTCTCTTGGATTGCCTACTTCAACGACAGTTTCGTTGATATTCTGTCTCTTAGGTTCGGCTGTAGCGGTCTCACTCTACAAAATCACAACAGACGAGGCTGTAACATTTGCCATGCTTGGAGAGTATATCAACACCTCAAGGGCTATGGGTATTGTATCGGCAATTCTGCTCTCTGTAGTCTTGGCGTTTATCTGTGGCACGATTATCATGTACATATCGCGACTGATTTTCTCGTTCAGATATGTAAAGATGCTCAGAAAAGTGGGTGCTATTTGGTGTGGTGCATCGCTCACTTCTATTGTCTATTTTGCGCTCTTTAAGGGTTTGAAAAATATACTCAAAGATAGTGCATTTATCGGGTGGATTAACGAAAACCTCCTTGTAGCACTGCTTATCTGTTGGGGAGTGTGTTCACTGATACTCTTCTTCTTGCAGTTGTTCAAGGTTAATATTCTTAGAATAAACATCCTCGCAGGTACTTTTGCTTTGGCTCTTGCTTTTGCGGGTAATGACCTTGTGAACTTTATCGGTGTACCTATTGCAGGATTTGACGCCTTTGCAGAAGCTAAGACCGCGGCGGGCATGAACGAAAGTATGCTTATGACCTCACTTGCAAAGCCAGAGCAGGCAAATACGCTATATATCCTTGCAGCAGGTCTGATAATGGTTGTAACACTGTGGACTTCAAGTAAATCTATGCATGTGTCTGAAACAGAGCTTTCACTCTCTGCTCAGGGTGATGATGCTCCACCACAGCACTCTTCATCACTCTTCTCAAGAGCATTGGTGCGCGGAACTATCAATGTAGTCCATTTCTTCGATAAAGTTACACCTCAGAGGGTTAAAGATGTTGTTGCAAATCGTTTTGAGTGGGCAGATATAGAGCATAGTGGAGCTCCATACGATATGATTAGAGCTACCGTAAACCTAACTACAGCCTCACTGCTTATCGCCCTTGCAACTTCATTTAAGTTACCACTTTCAACAACCTATGTATGCTTTATGGTAGCGATGGGTTCCTCTCTTGCAGACCGTGCTTGGGGTCGTGAGAGTGCCGTGTATCGTATTACCGGTGTTATGACAGTTATCATGGGTTGGTTTGTAACCGCTATAGGAGGATTTATTATCGCCCTTGTTGTCAGCGCATTGCTTATGTGGGGCGGTTGGATTGCATTTGGGCTGCTTTCTGTTCTCTGTCTCTATATGCTTGTTCACAGCAATCTTAAAGGTTCAAAGAAGAGCGAGGAGAAAGACGATAAATTGCATACCGTTATCCTCTCTGCCTCTGACGATGTATCTCAGAGCGTTATGTCTCTTGTTGATGGCACTATTACACAGTCAACACGAATCTATAACAGAACCCTTATCGCCCTGATGAAAGAGAACCGCAGAGCCTTGAAAGAGCTTATGATTGAGGCCACAGGTAACTATAACCACATCCATAACCTCAAATACTCTATCGCATCAACCCTGCGTCGTACCTATGATAGCGACCTTAACCTCTCACTCTACTATGTGCAGGTTGTCGATTATCTGAACGAAATGACAAAGTCTTTGGTGCATATTACCCGCCCGGCTTTCGAGCATATCGATAACAACCACGAGGGTCTGAGTCGCACCCAAACAGAGGATCTGCTCAATGTAAATAGCGATGTGGATATTATCTATAAACGAATACTCTATATGCTTACAAGTGGCGACTATAACGATATCGACCAGGTGCTCGATATGCGTGATGCCCTGTTTACACAAATCGCAGAGCTTACAAAAACCGAGCTTGTGAGAATCAATGAGGGTAAGTCAAACTCAAAATCGGGTATGCTCTACCTCAATATCCTCGCAGAGACCAAAACTATGGTGCTACAGTCTCGTAACCTGCTCAAATCACAGCGTTACTTTATGGAGCAGGAGGGTAGGCCTATGCGTCGTCCGACGGCGAGGATGTAATTTGTCGTGAAAAGGCAGCATTTGCTGCGTTACACTTCGATAACCGAGCTGCTCACATACGCTTTGTATGCTGCGCGCTCGGTTTCTCGTGTGCCTTGCAACTACTACCTTTTGACGACAAATTGGGTGCTTTGATTTGGCGGAGAGGTGTGCCAACAGAACAAACAGCGTTTTTCTGTACTCGGATTTAGGAAAACCATCGAAGATGGTACGATGAAAAATAGAGTCCTTCACTCAAACTTGTTTGAAAGTGAAAAGGACTCTATTTTTTAGCGTAATAGCTGCAAGGCTATCCTAAATCCGCAACGCCCAAGAGAAACGCAGTTTCTCCGAAAGTTTTTGGTGCCGCTTTTTTCAAAAAGCGGCGGTACTTAGGCGGTCTATACTCGAAAAAGCGGGCAGTTTTTAGGCCGTGTAGCTACTTACTCTACGATGATTTCTGCTATCATAAAGTAGTGGTCGGAGGGGTACATACTGCCTTTATGGTCGGTGATGACATTACAGCTTAGGGCTTTTGCTTTTCCTTTTGTGAGGATATAGTCTATACGGCCTTTACCTGGTCGTTGTGGGCGATTAACGCCCTCGAAGGCGTGGGCTGTATGTCCGAACTCGACGCCGTCATGCAGTGCATCGTAGCAGTCTGTCCAGCCGTTTGAGGTAAAGAGTTTTACCTGTTCTTCATATTTTCTGGAGTTGAAGTCGGCGCAGATGATTTGTGGGAAGTCGGCCTGATACTGAGCTGCTTCGCGGACTATAAGTTTAGCCTGCTCGACCTTTGCAAGTTTTGATTTATGGTCGAGGTGTATATCTATCAGTCGCAGTTGTTTGCCTGTATTTTTGTCAAGCACTCTAACCCAGTTGGCATGTCGGGCGCGATTTGTCTCCCATGAGATACTTCCTGCCATTATAGGCTCTTCAGAGAGCCAATAGCAGCCTGCTGAGACTATTTGGTAGCGGGCGCGGCTAAGGAAAATCACATTTTTACCTATCAGGTGATACCCTTCGGTATATGGGTCCATCTCTGGTCCTTCAAATCCAAAAGCTATATACTCTTTCAGCTCCTTTTTGCAGTATTCGTATGAGTCATATATAACCTCCTGCATCATAATCACATCGGGCTTGTAGCTACGGATGACATCAATCATATACTCTTTACGGTTGTCCCACTCGTTTGGAGTATTTTTATCTGCCTCAAGGCCTGTGATGCGAATATTGGCACTCATAACTCTATGTATCGGTGTGAGAGGCTTTTTAGCCTCTGCAACACCGATAAGAGCTATAGAGAGTATAAATAAAAGAGTCTTTCTCATAACTTAGCCTAAGTATCCACCGTTCTCGATAAGTGCAGACTGTACCTGTTTAACATCCACCTCTGAAGGCTCTACACCACACTCAAAGGCAATGCGGGCTGCTGTTCCTGCTGCCTCGCCCATAGCCATAACAGTTGACATTACGCGGGTTGCGGCCATAGCTCCGTGGTCCATAGATGAGCAACGACCTGCAACAAGAAGGCCCTTGATTTTCTCTGGGACAAGTGTACGATATGGAATATCATACGAGCCTTTACCGTAGATAAGCGTGCAGTCGCCGCCCTCTTCATGGTGAAGGTCGATAGGGTAGCTGGCAACAGCAATTGCGTCGTCAAACTTACGAGCCTCAAGGAGGTCGTCAGTAGTCATTACATACTTACCGACAATAACTCTTGTCTCGCGAATACCTGTAAATGGAGGAACGGTCTCAATCCACGCATTTTCAAAACCAGGAATATACTCTATAAGGTATCGGGCAACATCATACATCTGCTTGCGGCACTCGCGCTCTACGGCTGTATAGCTTGCAGGGTCGGTTGAATCACCACCTGACACACGAGTCATATTTACCCATAGCTCGTCATCTTTAAGACCTGTCATAAAGATTGTGCGGGCAACGGTGATGTTAAATCCGCGGGCAATAGCATCTTTTAGCTGGTCGCGGTAGCCCACCATTGTAAAGTTACCCTCGCGGAACTGCTCTGGTGGCATAATATCCATACCATATATATCAGAGTGGTTGACAACATTGTCTCGAACCTTGTCAATATCCACTCCACGCATAGAGAACATAAGGGTTGGTGGCTGCATACGGCCCTTTTCATCGCCTTTGTTGCACTCAACACCCGCACGAAAAGCCACATCGCCATCTCCTGAACAATCGATAACTGTCTTTGCAAGAATAGCCTCACGGCCAGCTTTACTCTCGATAATAACACCCTTAACAGTGCCATTTTCGACGATAGCATCGACAATATTGGCGTACATAAGCACCTCTACACCATTTTCGTCCATAATCTCCCAAGCCAAAGTCTTTACAGCCTCCGGGTCAACCATTGTAAGGGATATATGGAGCTTGCAACGCTTGTGTCCTGTGGCTTTACCGCGCTGCTGGAGTCGCTCAACAAATTTACCTGTGGCACCTTTGATAATCTGATTGCCATCTTTATCAAGCATCGAGAGAATTGGAAGACCCAGAATAAGGTTTCCACCCAAAAATCCGCGCTGCTCAAGCAACATAACCTTTGCTTTGCCACCTTTGGCAGCGGCCTCTGCCGCCATAATGCCGGCAGGACCTCCACCACAAACCAAAATATCAACCTCTGCACGAACTCTAACTTCGCGAGCAGGTTCAAAATAAGTTTTCATAACTTTATCCTAAATAGGCTCCATTTTTAAGTAACTCTTGACGAACCTTTGCAATATCCACAGCAGAAGGTTGCACGCCATCTGCAATAGCTACTCTGGCAGCTACACCTGCAGCCTCACCGAGTGCCATACATGTTGACATTACGCGGGTTGCAGCCATAGCCTCGTGGTCCATAGCCGAGCAACGACCAGCAACAAGCAGTCCCTCGATTGTCTGAGGAACAAGTACGCCATAAGGAATCTCGTATGCATCCTCACAGAAGAGCATAGTACAATCTCCACCCTTTGCGTGGTGAATATCTACAGGGTATCCGGCCACAGCAATAGCATCCTCAAAGCGTTTCTGCTTAAGAATATCCTGAGCTGTCATAACATACTTACCGACAATTACGCGGCTCTCGCGAATACCTACAAAGGCTGCGCTGTGCTCAAGCCAAGCATTCTCAAAGCCAGGCACAAAGTCCTTCAGGTAGGCCATAACCTCGTACATCTGCTGACGAGCATCGTGCTCGCCCTTTGTGTAGCTTACAGGGTCTGTAGAATCTACTCCCGATACGCGGGTCATATTTACCCAAATCTGGTCCTCTTCGAGACCTGTGATAAGGATTGTGCGAGCTACAGGAACTTTGTAGCCTTTCTGCTGCGCCTCAACAATTCTGCCACGCAGACCTACGGTAATAAACTTATCCTTGCGGAACTGCGATGTTGGCATAACATCCATATCGTACTTCTCTGGCTCGTTGCAAATCGCATCGCGGAGCTTCTGTGTCTCCACACCGCGCATAAGGAACATAAGGGTTGGAGGTTGCATACCGCCGTTCTCATCGCCCTTGTTGCACTCAACGCCTGCGCGGAAGGCTACATCGCCATCGCCTGTACAGTCGATAACTGTCTTTGCAAGAATAACCTCTCTGCCGGCCTTGCTCTCAATAATTACGCCCTTAACCACTCCATTTTCTACAATGGTGTCAGTAACAAAGACATAGAGAAGCACCTCGACTCCTGCATCATCCATCATCTCCCAAGCCACGGTCTTAACCTGATCTGGGTCGATAATAGTAAAGGACATATGGTTTTTGCAAGGGTAGTGTGCACTTGCAGCACCCTTCTCCCACATACGGTCAATAAACTTCTGGGCACCACCCTTAACAACCTGATTGCCTTTCGGTCCGAGGAAAGAGAGAATAGGCAGACCAATTGTAAGGTTTCCGCCCATATAACCACGCTGCTCAATGAGCATGACCTTCAAATTTTTGTCTTGCGCTGCAGCCTCTGCCGCCATAAGGCCTGCAGGACCTGCACCAACAACAAGAACATCTACTTCTGCACGCACCTTAAGTTCGCGTGCCGGTTCCATAATAGTTTTCATCGTTATTTTATTTTAGGTTAAATTAAACTCTCGGTGAATTTACCTGCTGCTTTGTAGAGTCTATGACGCTCCTCTAAAATTGCGCGATGCTCTGCATCAGGAGTATATGTGCGTAAAATTGGTTGACATAGTGCAGCTTGAGCAGCCTCTATTGTAGGGTATATTCCTGCAACGACAGATGCACATATTGCTGAACCCAATGCGCAGGACTGCTTTGTCTTTGAGACGCGAATCTCTTTGCCTATGGCATCTGAGAGCATCTGCATCACAAATGGAGATTTTTGTGCAATACCTCCAACGCCGATAAATGCGTCAAAGACAATTCCACGCTCAGAAAGATGGTCAACAATGGTCTTCATAGCAAGTGCTGTAGCCTCTACAATGGCATAATATAGCTCTGGCGCAGATGTTGATAGCTTAAGACCCATAAGAGAACCCCAAAGCATCTGATTTGGGTCTGGCGAGCGGCGTCCGTTAAACCAATCTGTTGCAAATGGAGCATCAAGGCGATGTGGCAACTTTGATGCATCTTCGCCCAGCTTTACAAGTATTTTATCCAATACCTCATCTACAAGTTTTGCTCTTGTTGCCTCATCTACTGTTTCACTCTTTGCCAAAATCTCTACAGTTGGATAGGCAAGAGTTCTGCGCAGCCAAGCATAAGCATCTCCAAATGCAGACAGGCCTACCTCAAAGCCTACAAGACCAGGAATAATACAGCTATCAGCCTGACCAAATACGCCATCGATAATTCTGCCTTGAAGCACCTCGTTAGGAATTACAAACATACAACAACCCGATGTTCCGAGATTTATCATTGCAGTCTTGTAAGCAACTCCTGCACCTATTGCTCCTTGATGTGAATCGACATTTCCACAACCGATAACAACATCACAATTAAGTCCCAACTCCTCTGCCCACTCTTTGCTGATTGTGCCATAAGGTTTATCGCATGTATATTTATTGGCATTAAGAGTCCTTAGAATAGGGACCATAGCAGGGTCAAGAGCCTCAAAGAAACTCTCAGGCGGAAATCCACCCCAATCCTCACTCCAGAACATCTTCTGTGCAGCATTACAGTGTCCCATACGAGCCTTAGCGGGGTCTGTAGTTCCGGTAAGAGTTGCTGTGATAAAGTCGCTACACTCAATTACCGAGCGGGCATCACGACGCATATCGCTATTTGTTCCGAGTAGGTGCATAACCTTTGCCCAGAAACACTCGGCAGAGTAGTGGTAGCCAGAAACCTGTGTATAGTCAACTTCGCTTTTATGACAAGCCTCCTCTATTGCAGCCGCCTCAGCTACGCCTGTATGGTCTTTCCATAGTACAAACATAGCGTCAGGATTATCCTTATACTGCTCTTTAAGAGATAGTGGCTGAAGATTCTCATCTGTAAGGCAAGGGGTACTTGCTGTTGTATCTACAGCTATAGCTCGAACATAAGGGGCTATGTGGCTGTTATTATCCAAAACTCCGTGAAGAACACTCTTCAACGCCTCTATATAATCTAAAGGATGTTGACGAAAACGGCTCTCAAGGGCGTTACAATACTTACCCTCTGCCCAGCGAGCATAGTTGTGAACAGCCTCGGCAATCTGTTCGCCTGTATGGGCATTTACAAGTACGGCACGAGCTGAATCTGTACCGTAATCAAGTCCGATAACAAAATCTTTTTTCATATAGTGATAGTTTTTTATTGCATATTTCGACTAAACGCCTTAGGGCGAATCATGGTCTCTTTATACTCTCTGCCAAAACTGTCTGTAACCGTAATCTCAAGAGTTGTATCCGCAGCTGAGGCTGTTACATGGAACATGTGCGCGCTCTTATCTGCTGTGGATGCATCCTTTTTAAGATTTCTACGCCATACAGTCTTTGGAACACAGTAGGCAACAGTATATTGAGGATTCTCCATCGGGCGATGGGTAACTTTGAGCTCTCTTCCGTTCTCTGTAACCTTTATCTTCCAATCAGGAGCCCAATCCCAGATATGAATAGCTACGCGATTGTCCGTCTTGACCTGTGCAAAGTCTGTACTCTTTGGATTATTCTCCAAAAATACCCTTATCTCGCCATTTGTACGATAGTAGTCGCGTACTGTGTTGATGTCAAAAGTACGGAACTGCTTCTCTGCACCACAATCTGTAGATGTGTAGTACCACTCAATCTTTTTGTCATCTGCCGTAAAGACACTAAAGCCTGCAGGAGCTCCGTCTGGTGCAAGATGCGGGCCTCCGTGTGCTGCAGTAAACCACCACGCACCACAAATAGCTCCTACATTGTGGTCAATAGTATTTGCAAGTTGCGGATAGTCGCTATTTACCTTGCAGAGAGTTGTATATAGCTTGTGAGTGTGTCCGGTAAGGTAGTGTACACTCTTAAAATCCTTAAAAGTATCTGAGAAGTAGAGTGCCGGAGGCAGAGTTCTATTGCCCTGATTGTCATGGAAGTAGCTGTACAACTTTGTCGATTTATGCTCTTCAAGCAGACGATATACAGGAGAGTGCATACCTACAACGATAGGAGTTGTCTTATCCTCAATCAGTGCAAGGTCTTTTCTTACCCACTCTAACTGCTCTTCGGTTACAATATGGTCGTAATTTCTTGCACCTGCCATATTTTTGCCCGGTTTCATATTTGGTCTTTTCTCATTGCGATAACGGATATTGTCGAGCATTATGTAGTGGACACCTCCGATGTTAAATGAGTAGTATGTTGGGCCAAAGACCTTACGATACCTCTCTGTGGCGTTAAAGTCGGTATTTTCATCATGTGGAGTAGCTCCGTCGTTATCATGATTTCCCATAGCGTGGAAAATTGGTGTAGGGTAGCCAATTCCCTTTATTGTATCTCTAAAGTCGCCAATATCAAACATGAAGTCGTACCAAAACAGGTCAAAACTACTATCACCCATACACATAGTATATACAGGTATGCCTTGACTACGATACTTTTCAACCTCCTCTCTGATGCGAGGCATTACATTTTTCTCAAACTGCTCAATATCTCCGAGTTGGTGAGAGATATGTATATCTGTAATTGTAAGCATCACATGTCGAGAGTTATCCACTGCCTTGAGCGCAAAGTCATGACGCTCTGCTGTCCCTGGCTCTGCAGTTAGTGCTGCCCAATATTGCGGCTGAATATCGCCTTTGGCAACAATGGCCTCATATCCGCTTGGGATTGTGATAAATACATTGCCGTTCTTCTTCTCTGACACAAGGTTATAAACACCTCGTTTGTCGGTCTTTACAATATTGTATCCATCAGATACGGCTACGCCCGCAATAGGCTTTCCTTCGCACTCAACAACACCATAAATTGTTGCTCCTCTCTTAGCCTTTGCTGGCAGAGTGGAGATAAATGTGCTTTGAGCTGTTGCTCCTGTTACAATAGCTAAGGCGATAATAATAATTAGGACTCTTTTCATACTCTATTCAATATTTACTGAGAAAGGTTTAGGTCGTACCATTGTCTGATGATACTCTTTGCCGAAACTATCTGTAACGGTAATTTCGAGTGTAGAATCTGGTGCAGAGGTTACAACATGGAACATGTGAGGATGTTTATGAGACTTGTTTCCACTGTTTGAGTCAAGGTCAAACATCCACAGTCGCTTTGGAATATCGTAACTTACTACATACTGAGGATTTTCAGCCTTCTTACGCTTTACTTCAAGCTCTTTTCCGTTCTCGGTAACCTTTATTTTCCAATCCACAGCCCAGTCCCAAACATGAATCATCACAGCGTTATCCTTTTTATACTCGCCATAGTTGGTGCGCTTAGGGTAGTGGTTAAGAAATACTCTTACCTCATTATTGTTTTTGTAGTAATCACGAACAGCGTTCATATCAAAGCAACGGAACTGAACATCACGCTCAAACTCTGTAGCCTTGGAGTACCACTCGATATTTTTATCATCGATAGTAAAAATCTTACAGCCCGAAGGGTCTCCGGTAACGCTTATCTGCGGACCACCAAAGGCGGAAGTGTGCCAGCGCGTGCCAGATACAGCAGATACTGTATGCTCAATAATATTTGCGATGTCTGGTTTTGAGGTATCTCTGTAGCCGTGGCAGCAACGGTTGCGGTGGGTATGACCTGATAGGATATGTACTGTCTTAAAATCCTTGAGCAGAGACGAAAACTCTTGCTGCTGACCCTCTGGCAAACGAATATCAATCTCTCCGTCCATGTAGTTTTTATAGCGGAGAATAGGGCTGTGAACACTTATTATAATAGGTGTACTCTTGTCAGCAACTGTCTCAAGGTCTTTTTTTAACCACTCCATCTGTTCTGTGGAGAGTGCTGCAGTGTAGTTGCGTGCGCCGATAATATTTTTACCCTTTTTTGCACCAGATTTTGGTTCATTATGATAGACAACATTGTCAAGCATTACATAGTGGCATTGACCTATGTTTACAGAGTAGTATGTAGGGCCAAAAGCCTTGCGATATTTTGCTGAAGCATTAAAATCGGTGTTTGCATCACATATAGTCGCTCCGTCGTTGTCATGATTACCCATGGTGTTGAAGAATTGGGTCGGATAACCAGCAGTGGAGAGCGTTTTTCTAAAGTCTCCAATATCATATAGGTAGTCGTACCAATAGATATCAAAGCTGCTGTCTCCCATACTTATAGTATAGACAGGAATACCCTTACTGCGATACTGCTCAATCTCCTTTTTAAGACTTGGAATAAAAGAGTTGGTAAAAAGGTTAACATCGTTGAGGCGATTTGCAAGATGAATATCGGTTACAGCAACAATCACATGGCGAGAGTTATCCACAGCCTTAAGAGCAAAGTCATGACGCTCGGCTGTGTCTTTGTCAGCTGTAAGCTCTGCCCAAAACTGTGGCACAACATCACATCCTGCAGTCAGTGCCTCATATCCGCTTGGAATAGTAATGAATACATTGCCGTTTCTCTTCTCTGATACAAGATTATAGACTCCTTTTTTGTCTGTCTTTACAATGTTGTAACCATCAGATACAGCAACGCCGACAACAGGCTTTCCGTCGCACTCTACAACACCATATATGTTTGCACCTTTTTTAGCTTTTGCTTTAAGAGTAGAGACAAAAGTGCTTTGAGCTACAGCTGTTGTTGTAATAGCTAAAGCGATGATAAGGTTTAGAACTTTTTTCATAGGTTATATTGTGTTAGGTTATTCAATGTTTACAGAGAAAGGTTTTGGACGCACCATTGTTTGATGATACTCCCTGCCAAAAGAGTCTGTTACAGTAACCTCAAGGGTTGAGGTAGGTGAGGAGGCAACAACATGGAACATGTGAGGGTGGGCCTTTCTTTTATTATTATTTGAAGAGAATTTTATTCTCCACAGCGTATTTGGAATATCAAGACCTACAATCATCTGAGGATTTTCAGCCTTCTTGCGTACAACATTAAGCTCTTTACCCTCTTCGGTAACTTTTATCTTCCAGCCATCAGCCCAATCCCAGACATGAATCATTACAGCATTATCTGTCTCAAGGGTGCTATAGTCTGTACGCTTAGGGAAGTGGTCAAGGAATACCCTTACCTCGCCATTTGTCTTGAAGTAGTCGCGTACGGTATTCATGTCAAAGCAGCGGAACTGAGTCTGAGAGCTAAACTGCGAAGGGTTGAAGTACCACTCGATATTTTTATTGTCGATAGTAAAAATCTTGCAACCTGCAGGCTCTCCGAGAGAACCGAGCATTGGACCACCAAAGCCTGAAGAGTACCACAATGAGCCGGATACAGCAACAATATTGTGGTCTGTAATATTGGCAATATCGGGCTGGGAAGCATCTGATTTTCCGTATGTTACGCGGTTGCGGTGGGTGTGTCCTCCAAGAATATGTACCGTCTGAAAATCTTTAAGCAGCAATTTAAGCTCTGTGGCAGCCTCTTCTGATAGTCGGGAGACAATTGTGCCGTTCATCCCATTTTTGTACTGGAACATAGGGGAATGTGCGCAGATAATTATCGGAGTGCTCTTATCTGTAACACTCTCAAGGTCTTTTTTTAGCCAAGAGAGCTGCTCTGAAGATAAATCTACCTTGTAATTTCTTGAGCCTACAATACCTGTAGCCTTTTTGCCACCAGGCTTGTTGATATAACAGATGTTGTCAAGCATCACATAGTGGCACTGACCTATGTTTATAGAGTAGTATGTCGGACCAAAGACCTTGCGATATTTTGCTGTAGCCTCAAAGTCGGTATTCTCTCCATAAGGAGTGGCTCCATCGTTGTCGTGATTACCCATTGTGTTGAAAAACGGTGTAGGATAACCAACATCGGCAAGGGTTTTGCGGAAATAACCAATATCAGACATGTAATCGTACCAATATATGTCATGAGAGCTATCTCCTAAGCACATTGTATATACAGGAATACCATCTGCGCGATACTTTTCTATCTCTGCTTTGAGTTTTGGAACAAATACATCTCTAAAACTTTTCAGGTCGTTGTGGTGGTTTGAGATATGAATATCTGCCGCTGCTACAATCACATGGCGAGAGTTATCAACAGCTTTAAGTGCAAAGTCATGACGCTCAGCAGTCTGTGTGTCTGCTGTAAGTTCTGCCCAAAACTGCGGCACAACATCATTTCCTGCAGTCAGTGCCTCATATCCGCTTGGGATGGTGATAAATACATAGCCGTTTTTCTTCTCAGATACAAGATTATAGAGACCCTTTTTGTTGGTCTTGACAATTGTGTATCCATCAGACACGGCCACACCTTCAATAGGTTGCCCATTGCACTCTACAATACCATAAATATTTGCCTCTTTGGAAGCCTTTGCTGCCAGAGTAGAGGTAAATGTGCTTTGTGCAGTTGCACAGAGCGTGGCGAGTGCTAAAATTGTTACGGTTAAAAGTTTTTTCATTTTTTAGGTTGGTTGTTTGGTTTTTATCTCTTTTTAGTTGTTTACTCTTACGGCCCTTTGTACACCCTTTATTCGCATTATGGCGTGCAATAGAACATCAACAACAGCCGTTGAAGGCACCTCAACACTTATTGTACCCACACCAGTTCCGTCGCCACGAGAGGAGAGGTTTATCGTCCTTATGTTGAGTTTCAAATCTCTACTTACGGTCTCGGTAATCTGATTTACAAGGCCGGCAGAATCTTGTGCTGTTATGGCTATTGTTACACGGAACGAGCCTTGAGCATGTTCTCTCCATTTCGCCTCCATAATTCTGTATGGATAGTTTTGGCGAATATGTTTTGCATTAGGGCAGTCTGTACGGTGTATTGTAATGCCTGTATTTATGGTTACAAAACCAAAGATGTCGTCGCCCTTTATAGGGTTGCAACACTTTGCAAGTTTATAGACGATGTTATTTATACCCTCATCTATTATCAGAGCATCTGTTGAACTCTCCTTTACCTCCTGGTTTGCCTCTCTTCGAGCCTTTTCTGCCGCTGCCTCAGCTCTTCTGCGCTCCTCATCCGCCTCACCAGAGAGCCAACGGGTAAGAATATCTTTGACAATAGTAAGCTCTATTTTCTCGGTGGCAATAAGCTCATACAGAGCCGTTCCTGTACGCTGTTTGTAGTATTTGCAGAGGTATGCAACAACCTCATCTATGCTCTTTGATGTAAGTTTCCAATTTTTCAACTTGCGCTCAAGCTCTTCACGACCAAGTCGGGCATTTTTTGCCTGCTCTTCACGGATAAATGCCTTGATACGCTGCTTTGCCTTCGCTGTAACGACAAAATTGAGCCAGTCAGCCTTTGGCTGTTGATTCTTTTGAGACAGTATCTCTACAATATCGCCATTTTTCAGCGACTCTCGAATAGGTACAGCCTTGCCATTGACTTTTCCTCCGGAGCATGTTGAACCGAGGTTTGTGTGAATATCAAAGGCAAAGTCAAGAACGGTTGCCCCCTCCGGAAGTTTGCGAATATCTCCATTTGGGGTAAAGACGAATATCTCTCCCGACGCAGGCTTGGCATCAAACCTCTCGGCAATATCCTCTTTTGTCTGGTCCATAAGCTCACGAAGTCTCTGTAACCACTGCTCAGAGGTCTGCGCACCTTGATTGACACCCTTGTAACGCCAATGGGCGGCAATACCGAGCTCTGCAATATCGTCCATACGCTCGGTTCTAATCTGAATCTCTACCCACTTGCCCTCGCCTGCTGAGACGGTTGTGTGTAGTGATTCATATCCGTTGGATTTTGGAATTGTTATCCAGTCGCGCATACGCTCCGTATTTGGAGTGTAAAAGTCGCTGACTATTGAATATACAGTCCAACACTGCATCTTCTCAAGCTCACGCTTACAGTCGATAATTATTCTAAGGGCAAAAATATCATAAACACCCTCAAAAGGGACACCCTGTTTGCGCATCTTGTTCCAGATGGAATATACAGACTTTGTACGACTCTTGATGTGGTATTTGATATTTGCTGCATCAAGGGCCTTTCTGATAGGAACAAGGAACTGCTCAATAAAGGCGAGACGCTCCTGCTCACTCTCGGCAAGTTTGCCTACAATGTGGTTGTATCCTTGTGGCTCAAGCTGAGAGAGTGCCAAATCCTCAAGTTCGCTCTTTATGTTGTACAGTCCCAATTTGTGCGCAATCTGTGCATAGAGGTTCATGCTCTCCCAACTCTTCTTTTTGCGCTTTGCCTCAGGGAACATCTTTATAGAGCGCATAACCTCCAATCTGTCGGCAAGTTTTATAAGTATTACCCTTGGGTCTTCCGAGTAGGCAACAATCATATCACGGAACGAAGAGGCCTGCTCCTTGTGAGTATTAAATTGTAACTCCGAGATATTTGCAAGGCCACTGACAATACCTACAACCTCCTCGCCAAAGAGTGTTTTGCACTGCTCAAGCATCTGGTCAAGTTTTTGACCGTCATCCTCTTTGGCAGCAATCCTGACAACATCGTGGATAATGGCAGAAACCGTTGAGTTACGACCTAATCCAACCTCTGTGGCTACGATTTGTGCCACGCCCACAGCATGGTCGGTCATTGGGCTATTATCATAGCGCACAACGCCCTCTAAATGCTCAGCAGCAAACTCTAAAGCGCGGTCAACCAACTGCTGTGTGGTCTGTGAAAACATCCCTGCAATGGTCTTGCGAAAGTCGGAATATCTATCTAAAACATCGCTCATAAACTAACCCTTTCTAACTATATATAAGTGGTCGCATCCAAAACTGTATAGGGTGCGGACATAATCTGTAAATTGTGCTGCATAGTCAATCTCTTCAGCCTCAAAACCGGCAGCAGATAGGCGGTTGAGGTAATCTTTTCCATAGATGCGGCGGTGGTCATACTGTCCAAAAATCTCCGCGCGCTGTTTGGGGTCGGTAATGCTGTCGTCCTCAAAAGTTGTCTCTCGTGAGTAATCCACAGGGGCAAGCATAACCCCAAAACCACCAGGACGCATAATACGATACAACTCACTTAGGGCCTTGCTGTCGCTCTCTACATGCTCTAAGATGTGGTTACAGATAACAATATCTACGCTGTTATCCTCTAACGGAATATCCTGTACATCAAAATGCATATCTGCAAGAGGACTACAAAGGTCGGCAGTAATATAATTTTGTGGTTTTGAGGCATATATCTTTCTAAATTCGCGCATCAAGCAGACTTCGGGAGCTATATGTAGTGTTGTAGGCTGTTTCTTAATTGTCTCCCTTGTTGCATCATTGTTCATAAGGTAAAACCATAACAGTCGGTGTCTCTCAAGAGATAGGCAGTTTGGACAGAGGGCATCCTCTCTGACTGTGCCATACCCGTATGGTAAAAATTTACGCTTTTCGCTGTGGCAAATAGGGCAACGGCGCGATTTGCCTGAGTAGAATAACCCTAAAATAGGCACAGCCCATCCTGCCACCCTCTGGAGAACAGAGCGCGGGATGGTGTTAAGTACCAGACGGATAGATTTACCTACAAACCCCATTACTCAAACAATTTTTCTACATCGGCCTCTGCTTTGTATAGCTTTTTACGGCAGAGTTCAATTAGTTCTGATGCTCGTTTAACCTTTGTTGCAAGACTCTCCACATCGCAATCTGCACTCTGCAGCTGCTTGAGGATGCTCTCAATCTCAGCCATCGCCTCAGTGTATGAAATATCAATCTTTTTTGCCATTTTTATCAATAACTTCAGCTGTTAAAATACCATCTGTAACCTCTATTGTAATCTTGTCGCCGCACTCTACATCTGTTGTGCTGCTAATTACACCACTCTTAGCCCTTGCTACAGCAAAACCGAGCTTTAGCAGCCTTGTAGGTGCAAAATTTTCGGCAACAAGTGCATAAGATGCTAACCTCTCCTTCTGCCTCAATATAGCACCTTTTGCAAAATCGTGTATCGAGCGTTGATACTGCTCAAGGAGGGTTGAGGCACTTGTTGTTACCTTTTTGCAACACTCTCTGAGTAGCATTGCCGCATACTCTAACTCCCCATCAAATGCGGCTGCTCGTTCACAAATCCAGGTTGCTACAGCCGTAGGGGTCTTCAGTGGCACAGCGGCAACCATATCTACAACACTTGTATCTTTGTCGTGTCCAATACCTGACAGCACGGGTAGCGGAAATTGTGCCACATAGAGTGAGATAAGGTATGAGTTAAAACACTCTAAGTCGGCTGTTGACCCTCCGCCCCTGATTATGGCTACAGCATCAAACTCTTCGCTGCAGTCAGCTATTGCAGTTAATGCCGCCACAACACTCTGCTCACTCTCCTCTCCCTGCATAACGGCTGCAAATAGCGTTGTTTCGACTCTGTAAGGGCTACTATTAAGCTCTTGCATAAAGTCGCGGTATCCTGCAGCTGTTGCACTCGATACAATGGCAATCCTCTGGATAACTTTTGGGATAGCTGTCGTGTGATTCATATCCCATACGCCATCCTTTTTCAGTTGCTCTATTGTCCTCTGCTTCTGACGCTCTAAATCTCCGACAGTGTATGCGGGGTCAATATCTACAATTTGCAGACTTAGGCCATAGAGCGGATGAAAATTTACTATAACCTGCACCAAAATTTTGAGTCCCGCAGCAAGTCTCTTGCCTGTACCTCCTTCAAAGGCACCAAAGAGTTGCATTACCCTGTTTTTCCATATCACAGCACGCGCAGAGGCCTTGGCTACAGCTCCGGAGCCGCTACTCTGTTCTCTCTCTACAAGTTCTAAGTAACAGTGTCCTGAAGAGTTTACTTTAAGTTCAGAAATCTCTGCGCTGACCCATACAGGTAGAGGAAGAGCCTGCTCAACTGCTGCTGAGACAATCCTTTGCAGTTCGTATAGCGAAAAACTCTCTCTCATAACATGATGATATATGGTTCGCGCGGCAATCTCTTGCCTTTTGGTAGTTGTATTGTCAGCAGATGCTCACTTGCCACAGCCTTGCCTGCCTTTGTAGCAGGCTGCCACTTTGGGGCTTTTGATACTGCGTCAAGGATGCGTTTGCGAAAACGCTTGTCGGTACTCTGGAGTTGACTTCCCATAGTCAGAGTGCCGTCAGCCTCTACTGTATATCTGGCAACAAATCGTGCCGCAGGCTCGTTATTGCCCCACTTTACCTGCGAGGCGATATATTCAGAGAAGTTTTACCGCCCAAAAATTCTGCAGCCTTATCATAGCAGAGGGTGATTATCACAACACCATTATTTGCTCTGCTGCCATACTTTGCGACAGTCGTTTCATCGGCAGGGAGAGTCTCTACACTCTCAATATTCTTCTCAGGAATATCCGAGACATTGCTATATTCCACTCCGTTGACTATGTAGAGTGGTTCATGACCGCTCTGTGCTGTGGCAGAGAGCCACAACACAGCAAGGCCTATGAAAAATAGCAATCTTCTCATTATGCAAGTTCAGACTCTTTGAGTCTCTCAGCATTTTCGGCAACAATCAGGTGGTCTATGCAGTCCTGAATATCCCCATCCATAAATGCACCGAGGTTGTAAATTGTATAGTTTATGCGGTGGTCGGTAATTCGTCCCTGCGGATAGTTGTAGGTACGAATTTTTGCCGAGCGGTCTCCTGTTGACACCAGCGTCTTACGCTTTGAGGCAATCTCGTCCAAATACTTCTGATACTCAAGGTTGAAGATTCGGGTACGAAGTTCCTCAAAAGCCTTCTCGGTATTCTTAATCTGCGACTTTTGGTCCTGACACTGCACAACAATACCGGTAGGGATGTGTGTCAGACGAATTGCAGAGTATGTTGTATTCACACTCTGTCCTCCAGGACCTGAGGCACAGAAAATATCCTTACGAATATCGTTCCAAGAGACCTCTACATCAAACTCGTCAGCCTCAGGGAGTACGGCAACAGATGCTGCTGAGGTGTGTACTCGACCCTGAGTCTCGGTTTGAGGCACGCGCTGTACACGGTGTACTCCGGATTCATACTTGAGTGTTCCATAGACATTATTGCCCGTAACCTTCATAATAATCTCCTTGTAGCCACCAACAGCACCCTCGGAGAAGGATGTAATCTCATACTTCCAGCCCTTAGACTCGATATACTTGGTGTACATACGCATCAAGTCGCCGGCAAATAGAGCCGCCTCGTCTCCACCCGTGCCGCCACGAATCTCAAGCACAGCATTCTTTGCATCCTGAGGGTCTTTTGGGATAAGCAGCAACTTAATATCCTCCTCCATCTGCACAATAGCCGGCTCAAGTTCTGCAATCTCAAGGCGTGCCATCTCGCGAAACTCCTCATCTTTCTCGGTTGCAAAAATATCTTTTGCATTAGCAAGGTCTGACAAAGCTTTGCGATAGCGGTCAGAGGTCTCAATAATAGGTTCTAACTCGCGGTACTCCTTGTTATACTGTACAAACGCCTTGACATCTGCAATAACCTCTGGGTCTGTAAGCTTCTGACCCAGCTCCTCGTATTTGATTTTAAGCCCGTCAAGGCGCATTAAAATTGAATTTTCTGCCATTAGGTATTTTTATAAATTATGGATAAAACTATTTTTTAGACTCCTTTTTCTGAGCATTCTTACTCTGAATCTTCAGCCAATCAGTTAGAGCATCTTTGTACTCGTTTGCGTACTTAAACTCGTCATGTCCGCACCAACCGTGTCCGCCAGAAGGGTAGATGTGCATAGTTGCAGGAACACCATTTGCCTTCAGTGCCTCGTAGTAGAGAATAGAGCTGATAGTAGGAACGGTCAAGTCATCGTCGCTGAGCAACAAAATTGTTGGAGGAGTTGTCGGAGTTACACGATTCTCCAAAGAGTAATACTCCTGCTCGTTGTGAGTACGATTTTTGCCGAGCAGATACTCAAATGTGTTCTGGTGAGTCTCCCAAGTTGTACCTGTGATTACAGGGTAGAAGAGAATCGAGAAGGCAGGCTTGTCAGCATCTGCAGTAAATGTAGATGTGTAAGCAGCCAAGTGTCCACCTGCAGAGCTGCCGCAGATACCCACCTGAGCAGGGTCAACGCCCCACTTTTTGCCCTGCTTGCGCATATACTTGAGTGCTGCCTGAGCATCCTCAAGAGGTACCTCTTTATGACCATGGTTTGGAAGACGATACTTTACAACTACGCAAGAGATGCCCAAATCACGATAGAACTTTGCGATAGCAAAACCCTCATGAGCAATACAAACCTTGCTATAACCACCGCCAGGACATATGCAGGGATAGCCGTTTGAGA
>JAFWBN010000127.1 GCA_017507075.1 Alistipes sp.
AAATAGACTTGATAAGTGTCATGTTTTTTTATTTTTAATAAAAAAGTTTTGCAAAATTTTTGAAATACGATGTAAATATATTACTTTTATGCCAATTATCCAACTTTGAACGAATATAAAATTGATTGTATGACTGAAAAGAGAGTAATCCCAGCATCGGAACTCATTATCAATGAGGATGGTACGATTTTCCACCTGCACCTTCTCCCTGAGCAGATTGCAGATATAGTAATGCTTGTAGGCGACCCGGGCAGAGTTGAGATGGTAGCCTCTTTCTTTGATAGCCGTGAGTGCGAGGTATCAAATCGTGAATTTAAGACCGTTACAGGTACCTACAAAGGCAAACGCATGACTGTACTGTCAACAGGTATCGGTATTGGCAATATAGATATTTGCGTAACAGAGCTTGATGCACTTGCAAATATTGACTTTACAACTCGACAGGTCAAAGATACCTTCCGCCAACTTACCCTTGTTCGTCTTGGCACCTCTGGTGCTTTGCAGGCAGATATAAAGGTTGGCGAGGCTATTTTTGCACGCACATCTGTAGGTTTTGATGGTCTTTTGAACTACTATGCCGGCAGAAACGATGTGTGCGATCTTGATATAGAGCGTGCTTTTATTGAGCATACATCTTGGAACGAACTTTTGCCAAAGCCTTATTTTATAGATGCAGACAAGACTCTTGCAGAGCTGTTTAAGGATATCACACGAGAGGGTATTACCATCGCCGCACCAGGTTTTTACGCACCACAGGGTCGTTGGGTACGCCTTCAGCCACAGGATTTGAAGCTCAATGAGAAAATTGAATCATTTGAGTTTGGTGGCAGAAAGATTACCAACTTTGAGATGGAGAGTTCTGCTCTTGCAGGCATGGCAGCACTTATGGGTCATAGAGCGGCTACTATATGTACAATCATAGCGCAGCGAATAGCTCTTGATGCATGCACAGATTACAAACCATTTGTTCGTCAGATGATTGCAAACGCCTTAGACAAATTGGCTACACTTTAAGATATTTACAAACAATAAAACATACAGAAAGATGAAATTTACAGTATCAAGTTCAGCTCTGTTGTCTCTGCTTTCGACAACAGGCAAAGTTATCAACAACAAAAGCTCACTTCCAATCCTTGAGCACTTCCTTATGGAGCTTAAGGATGGCGTACTTAGAGTAACTGCATCTGACTCGGAGACCACTCTGATAGGTACTCTTGAGGTAGAAAATGTTGAGCGTGAGGGCATGGTTGCAGCACCTGCTAAGGTATTGCTTGATGTGCTTAAGGAGTGTTCTGAGATGCCTCTTACTTTTGATGTAAACGAGAATACTTGGGAGATTAAGATTACATGGCATAGTGGAGGCTCTTCTGTTCCTGGTGCAAATCCTGTAAGCTATCCGACAAACAAGACCCTTGCAGAGGATAAAAGCGAGATTAGCGTAGATGTTGACACCCTTGTAAATGGTATCAACAAGACCATTTTCGCTACTGCAGACGATGACTTTAAGCCTATGATGAACGGTGTATTCTTCAACATCGAGCCTCATGGTATTACCTATGTTGCTACAGATGCGCACAAACTTGTAAAGTTCACCACAGAGCATCAGAATCAGATTTCTGCATCATTTATTCTTCCTAAGAAGCCTGCAAATCTGCTTAAGGGTATGCTTCTCAAAGAGGAGGAGGATGTAACTATCAGCTTCGACCAGAGCAATGCTGTATTTACACTAAAGAACTTTACACTTATCTGTCGTCTTATTGAGGGCAACTATCCAAACTATAACGCAGTAATTCCTGCTGCAAATCCTAATAAGATGCTCATTGACCGCATAGAGCTACTTAACGGCATTAAGCGTGTAGCTGTTTGTGCAAACTCTGCTACAAACCTTATTCGTCTTGATATTGCAGACAACAAACTTACTCTTACAGCTCAGGATGCAAACTTCTATGTATCTGCAAACCAGAGCCTAAGCTGCTCTTATGAGGGAAATCCTATTACTATAGGCTTTAAGTCTGTATTTCTTGTAGAGATTCTCTCAAATATCGAGACTCCTACAGTGCTTGTTGAGCTTGCAGACTCTACAAGAGCGGGTGTATTTAAGCCTGTATATGACGATGTGCAGAACACATCTACTTTGATGTTGCTTATGCCAATGGTAATTAGCGCATAGTTTGCAATGAAACTAAATCTTAAAAAGCCGATGGTCTTCTTTGACTTGGAGACCACCGGCACTGATACTGCGCATGACCGTATCGTTGAAATATCGCTAATCAAGGTTGACCCTAACGGAGAGAAGACAATCAAGACCCGTAGAATAAACCCTGAAATACCTATCCCTGCCGAGGCTTCAGCTATCCACCACATCACAGACGAAGATGTAAAGGATTGCCCAACTTTTAAGCAGATTGCAAAGTCTCTGAAGGCTTTTATTGAGGGTTGCGACTTTGGAGGCTTTAACTCCAACCGCTTTGACCTTCCTCTGCTTGTGGAGGAGTTTATGCGTGCCGGCGTGGAGGTTGATTTCTTCCGTAAAGCTAAGTATGTGGATGTACAAAACATATTCCACAAGAAGGAGGAGAGAACACTTGTTGCCGCCTATCGCTTCTACTGCAACAAAGAGCTTGGTGATGCTGCCCATGGAGCCGAGGCGGATACTTTGGCTACATACGAAGTGTTGCTCAGTCAAATTGAGAGATATTCAGACCTTGAGAACGATGTAGATTTTCTCTCTCGCTACTCTTCAAGAGGGGATACTGCCGATTTTGCAGGCAGAATAGGCTACAACGATAAAGGCGAGGAGATTTTCACCTTCGGAAAATATAAAGGTCAGAAGGTGGCTCAGATTTTTGCATCCGAGCCAGGGTATTACGACTGGATGATGAAGGGTGATTTTCCACAGTACACCAAGAAAATTATTACTGAGATTAAACTGAGAAATAAAAAATTCTAATGGTTAGAAAGTTAGTCATTGTCGCGTTAATTTCTATATTTTATTGCGGAGTGTTATCTGCCCAGCAGAGCGGACAGATTGTATATATAGATGGTACAAAATATACCGTCTATACTGCCGTTAAGGGGGATACCCTCTACTCGCTATCCAAGAGTTACGGAGTAAGCGTTGACGATATTATAGCAGCCAATCCTGTACTCTCTGAGGGACTAAAGTTAGGACAGACTATAAAAATACCGTTCAAAACAGAGACCTCAAAGAAGGCGCAAAAACGCTCTAAGCGTCAATTTATCACTCATACCGTAAAAAAGGGGGAGACTCTCTACTCACTATCCCGCCTATATGAGATTTCGGTTAACGCTATTACTGAAGACAATGACAATATCGACCCTACACACCTTAAAGTAGGGCAGAAGATATATATTCGCCGTAGCCAAGTAGGTCTTACAGATGAAAAGACTACCCAAAAGCAGATTGTCGAGACAAGTCAGGCTATGAACAGCGTTGCCTTTGGCCACTACAGCTACCATGTGGTACACAAAGGCGAAGATGCAGCAAATATCGCTACTCGCTTTCATACAACCGTTGAAAAGCTGCTTGCTCTAAACGGTTTTCAGGCTGAAAGTAATATTCGTGAAGGTCTGATAATAAAGGTCCCAAAGGTTGAGGTTGCCGAAGATAATGTTGTCTCTGATACACAGACTGAGGTAGAAGAGAGCCCTGCTATTGAGGAGACTACATTTAGTAATCTTCTGTCGGGAAGTCGTGCCAATGTAGCACTTATGCTGCCTATGGGTAATAATGGAGTGCCTGTACAGAACTATATCGATTTCTATCAAGGCTTCCTGTTGGCTACCAACCATATCAGAGCTAATGGTATAGAGTCGGAGATAAATCTGTTTAATACAGCGCACAACTTGGATAAGGTCTCTCAGATTATCGATAGCGGAGAGCTTGATAGTGCAAATCTTATCGTAGGTCCTGTGTATGAGGATGTGCTGATACCTGTTGTACGCTATGCAGAGAGACGCAATATTCCTATTGTCTCTCCACTTGCAAACCTTACACATAGTCAGGCTAACAATCTCTTCCAGATGTCTCCGCGTCAAAATACCAAGTACGATAAAGTAAGACATATTTTTGACGGAAGTAGAAGGGTTGTCTTTATAACCTCTGACACAACAGATAGGGAGTTTGAAAAAGAGGTTAAGCAGATGCTTGGGGAGACCCCATATATTACCCATCACTATATCTATGAGCATCCATCTATTATAGAAAAACGCGAAAAGGCTCGCGCCGAGGGTGAAGAGGTTGAACCGTCGCCAAGTGATATGGCTCCACTGCTAAGTAGCGATTTGGAGAGCGTTTATGTTATCCTTGCAGGTACAGAGGTAGAGCTGGATCGCATATTGGCAGCCCTTGCTTCGGCGAATATATCGCTTACAGCACGCTCTATGAAGGTTGCGCCATATATCGTCTTTGGTAACAATAAGTGGAATCGTTACCGTAATATTGACCGCTCACTATTCTTCTCAAATAATGTTACAATGCTCTCTACCTACCACACAGATAGGAGCAGTGATGTTATTCAGAGATTTAGTGCAGAGTATATCAAAGCCTTTGGCTCACTACCTTCTCTCTACTCATACAGAGGTTATGATGCGGCAATGATATTTATACCTCCACTATTTGATAGCGAGTATGTTGCCTATGACAAGGTATTTAGACCATTGCAGACACCTTACAGCTTTGAAACAGACCCTGTAACCAAAGTGCGCATAAACAGCGAGTGGGTTAGAGTTCAGTATAACAGCAACTTTACAATTACAGCAGAATAATGTCCAATATTCCTGAAAAAACCATAGAGCGACTAAGCGAGTACCGCAGAACGCTACTCAAATATCATCGTCAAGGTGTAACGCACATCTTCTCCCATGTCCTTGCCGGCATACATGGTATTACAGCCGTGCAGGTGCGTCGAGACCTTATGCTTATAGGATTCTCAAGCGATACCAAAAAGGGGTATGATGTCTCAGACCTTATTGATTTTATCAACAATATCCTCTATGGCGAGGATACGACCAATATAGCTGTAATCGGCATGGGACACCTCGGACAGGCTATTACAAAATATTTCAACAGCAAGCAGCTCAAACTGAAGATTATCGCAGCCTTTGATACCGACCCCAACAAAGCAGGGCATACAATAGATGATATACCTTGCTATGATATGAGCCACTTTGAGGAGGTTATGGAGAGCCTTGACATCAGTATTGTAATACTCTCACTGCCAACCAAAGCTGCCACTGAACTTGTTGTACCTATTATCAATGCAGGAATTAAGGGCGTGCTTAACTTTACATCCGCACCTCTGAATTTTCCACAAGGCATTGTGGTAGAGAACTACGATATTACAACAATACTTGAAAAGGTGGCATACTTTGTTAAGGCCGCCGAGGAGAGTGAAAATAATCAATAACAATGCAAATAATTAGAGGTTTCTGCAACCTTCCCATAATAAAGCACCCTGTTGCCACTGTCGGCTCCTATGACGGCGTACATTTAGGACACCGCGTACTTGTTGAGCAGGTTGTGTCTCGCGCTAAAGCAAGAGAGGGTAAGAGCGTCGTGATTACCTTTGAACCACATCCCAGAATTACACTTGGTCAGGATTTGGGTCTAAAGTTGCTTACAACTTTAGAGGAGAAGGCTCTGCTGCTTGAACGATTAGGTGTTGATTATCTTGTTGTGATACCTTTTGATGTAGAGTTTAGTCGTCTTTCACACGAGGAGTTTATAAACGAATATTTAGTTGCTAAATTGGGCATAGAGGAGCTTATTGTCGGCTATAACCACCACTTTGGGCACAATAAATCGGGAGATTACGGCTACCTTGCACATAAATCAAGTATAGAGGTTACTCGTATTGAGCAACAACTCGTTGATGCCCGTAAAGTAAGCTCTACCGTTATTCGCAGTACAATAGACAGCGGTGATATGCTGACGGCAACAGAGCTTTTAGGTCATACCTATATTATAATAGGTAATAGTGATAAGGATGGCCTTGTCAGAGTTGATAAATACAAACATCTTCCACCTTATGGCGTGTATAAAGCCATTGTTAACGGCAAAGATAGTGAGGTAAGAGTTGGTGCAGAGGGAGTTTTTTGCAATGTTAAATCAGATAAAATAGTTATAGAGCTATGATTACACATGATACACAAATAAGGGTACTTTATCGCGATACCGACAAAATGGGTGTTGTCTATCACGCCAACTATATAGTCTTTTATGAGGCTGCGCGCAACGAGATGTTCCGAGCAATAGGGTTGCCATACACTATGCTTGAGGCAGAAAATATCGTCATGCCGATTGTGGAGGTTGAATCAAAGTACAAGGCCCCTGCATACTATGACGATTTACTTACAATCCGTGCAACAATTAAAGAGATGCCAATTGTGCGTGCTATTGTCGAATATGAGGTATTCAACGAAAAAGGCGAACTGCTCAATACAGGAAAAACGGTACTCGGATACATCAATACTGAGCGTATGCGTCCATGCAGAGCTCCTCAAAAATTTATAGATGAACTGCAACAATATTTCCAAGATTAACATCACTATTATAGGCTACACTCTGTTTGTAGCACTCTATTTCTGCCGTAGCCTACTTGACATAGATTCGCATATATGGCTTGATATAACAAAAACGCTGCCTGTATTATTTTTAAGCATAACTACCTATATATCAGGAGTAAATAAGCTATTACCTACAGCTTTACTTTTATCTGCTTTAGGAGATTTAGCAGGTGAAGAGGGTATGTTCTTATGGCAAATTTCGCTATTTGCTGCAGCTCATATCTTCTTTATAATTTACTTTATAGGTCGCGCCAAAAACAGTAAACAATCTCAGATTTTAGCCACTATTTGGGCTATTGTTATAGTTTTTTTCGGGTGTTTTGTAATTGGCAATATTGAAAACAGCATCTTCAAATACGCCTGCACAGCCTATATGGTAATAATAGGCATAATGGTCGGTTCAACGATGTTTATAGAGTCGAGATTTAGGTGGTACTATATCTTAGCTGCTCTACTTTTTGCCTTCTCAGACAGTTGCATTGCTTGGAATAAATTTGTGGAGCATTTCAGCTATGCCGGCATAACCATTATGTCCACATACTTTGCCGCGCAGGGCATATTTGCCACTCTATATCTCAAAGAGGAGTAGTTATCTGTCATTTTCTGCCACTTTGTCAGTCAAATACTAAGTGGCACGCCGTTTGACACTATACACAATCAAAAAAATGCAAACAATAAAAACATTATAACTATGACAACTGTAAAAAACGGCAAAATTGGGGTAACAACTGAAAACATCTTCCCCGTAATCAAAAAATTCCTCTACTCTGACCACGAGATTTTCTTGCGTGAGCTTGTTTCAAATGCTGTAGATGCAACTCAGAAACTCAAGACACTCGCATCAACAGGCGTATTTGCAGGCGAGCTTGGCTCTATAGATATAAATATCTCTGTTGATAGCGACAAAAAGACCCTTACTGTAACAGACCGCGGTATAGGTATGACCGCCGAGGAGGTTGATAAGTACATCAACCAGATTGCCTTCTCTGGCGCAGAGGAGTTTCTTGCCAAATACCAAAATCAGGCGATAATCGGACACTTTGGACTTGGTTTCTACTCTGCATTTATGGTCTCTGACAAGGTTGAAATCTTCTCTCAGTCATACAAAGAGGGTAGCAAGGCTGTACATTGGAGTTGTACAGGCTCTCCTAAGTATGAGATGGAGGAGATTGACTCCAAAGAGCGTGGTACTACAATCGTTTTGCACCTTTCAGAGGATTGTGCAGAGTATGCAGATAGCAACAAGGTAAACGAACTGCTTAAAAAGTATTGCCACTTCTTGCCTGTACCTATCGTTTTTGGCAAGGTTAAAGAGTGGAAAGATGGCAAATATGTCGATACAGACAAAGATAATGTAATCAACAATATTGAGCCACTTTGGACTGTAAAACCATCAGAGATTACCGAGCAGCAGTACAAATACTTCTATCAGGAGCTATATCCGGCAAGTGATGAGCCACTCTTCTCTATACACCTCAATATTGACTATCCGTTTAATCTGACAGGAATACTATACTTCCCTAAGATTCATAATAATTTTGAGATTCAGAAGAACAAAATTCAGCTATACTGCAACCAGGTATTTGTAACAGACCAGGTAGAGGGCATTGTTCCTGAGTATCTTACTCTGCTACATGGAGTTATCGACTCTCCGGATATTCCGCTCAATGTATCCCGTTCATACCTCCAGAGCGACAGCAATGTAAAGAAGATTTCAAGCTATATCACCCGTAAGGTTGCAGACCGCCTTGCAGAGCTGTTTAACACCATGCGTGAGGAGTATGAGCAGAAGTGGGACGACCTAAAGATTTTCATCGAGTACGGAACTCTTACCGATGAGAAGTTTGCCGAGAAGTCTCCTGCCTTTATGCTCTGGAAGAGTATAG
Source organism: Alistipes sp. (assembly GCA_017507075.1). Taxonomy (GTDB): domain Bacteria; phylum Bacteroidota; class Bacteroidia; order Bacteroidales; family Rikenellaceae; genus Alistipes. The sequence goes on from JAFWBN010000127.1 coordinate 8,475, forward strand.
ATGGTAAATATTTTACAGCTGACGAGTATCGCGCTGCTGTAAAGGATAACCAAACAGACAAAAACAACACCCTTATACTCCTCTACACTGACGAAATTGAGGGTAAGCACTCTTTTATCGAGGCTGCAAAGGCAAAGGGCTACTCTGTCCTTGAGATGGGCGGACAACTTGACAGCCACTATATCAATTGGTACGAGTCAAAGAACGAGGGTGTACGCTTTGTAAGAGTTGATAGCGATATTATCGAAAAACTTATCCAAAAGGCCGATGAGATGAAAATCTCACTCTCAGAGGCTCAACAGTCGCTTATGCGTCCTGTATTTGAGAGCCAGCTGCCTGATGATGAGAAGATTCACTATAATATCACCTTTGAGGCTATGGCAGCAACCGATGCCCCTGTAGTAATTACTCAGGATGAGTTTATGCGCCGTATGAAGGAGATGGCAAAGATGAGCGGTGGCGGCATGAGCCAATTCTATGGACAGATGCCGGACAACTTTACAATTGCTGTTAATGGCAACCATCCTATCGTTCACAATATTCTGAGCGATGTAGAGAAGGCCTATGGCGACAAACTGAAGAGCATCACAAAGAAGATTGATGCAGCCGTAGCTGAAGAGAATCGTTTTGAGGAGATGACCAAGGGCAAGAAAGAGGATGAACTCTCTGCAGAGGAAAAGACTCTAAGAACAGAACTCTCAGAAAAGGTTACTCTGCTTACTGACGAGCGCAATACCCGTCTGCGCGAAATCGGCAGCAATAACTCTCTTGTTCGTCAGATTATAGACCTCGCTCTGCTCTCAAACGGCATGCTCAAAGGCAAACATTTGTCTGACTTTATACAGCGTTCTATCTCGCTTATAGAAAGCGAGAAGAACGCGTAAAGAGCATTTTGATATTCCCTCCAAACCTCCCTTTGCAAAAGGGAGGCTTTGTCATAGTTTTGAGTTTCAAAACTACGACGACTTTTCGCTTATAGAAAGCGAGAAGAATGCGTAAAGAACTTTTTGATATTCCCTCCAAGCCTCCCTTTGCAAAAGGGAGGCTTTGTCGTAGTTTTGAAAATCAAAACTACTCCGACTTTTTGCTATTGCTACCATAAATCATCCTCGTTTTCAATGGAATCATTGTCGTTTATAGGCATACCGCCAATTTCTGTGGTAGGTTTTGTACGCCCGGCCTTCTGCTGGGCTACATGCCAAGCTTCGTGCGGTAGGTATTTTTCCTGACCTGGTGCAATATGACAATCATTTATACCATCAGTATAAGCGTGCGTCTGAACATCTGCCGGATTGCGTAAGCCATAATGCGCTCTTATATCATCCAATAAGAAATCCGATAAATCTTCAATACCTGCTTTCAGATTATCCGGTACGCTTGTATGATTCTGTTTTTGTTCGAGAGGTATTTCGTTCTTAGACATTTCAGTTATTCAATTAAAGAGGTTTAACACCATCGTGAGCGAGGGTCAACATCTCCATTGCCACGATGTTACCTTCGGGCTTAAAACCTTCGACCTGCATCTTCTTAGTCCAAGCGTTCACTGCCTGCCAACTCTGAACTATATTACCCGACTCATCAAGCAATTTGATGGTTACCGTCTCACGCTGGATGGTATTCATCTTTACCTTTCCGATATAGTCCCATATCTTTTTGTCGCTAACAAAGCGACCCTCTTTTAGGGTGATATCGCTTATTTTGCGCAGAGCTGGTTGTTTATTCTTTGCGAACTCAAACGAGTCGCCTGCACGATACTCAATTGCATCAAATTCGGTCTCAAGTCCTGAAACCGCTCTACAATCAATAACTCCTACATTGCTGATTTCCACACTGAAGTACAATCCAGAAACAGGCCATGTGCTTTGGCTTGTGTTAGTATCTGCCATAATATTTCTATTTTTATTTTCCTTTATTTCAAAATTTTGTATCAAAGATAAATGAATTATTCTAAAATTATAAACTTTGCCAATAAATTATCATTTTGGTTGCAACAGTCATTAAACATATTACTATAGCTT
>JAFWBN010000128.1 GCA_017507075.1 Alistipes sp.
GATGTTGTCATCTCCATAACCTCAAAGGCTATTCCTGGAGCTTTGTCAACATAGCGGACAACCATGTCGGCATCTTTGCATAGTACGAGCATGGACTTTTTGTCAACACTCTTTTTTATCTCATAAATCCTCTGTACAGCATCCTGATTTGTAGCATCACAACCTATTCCCCAAACTGTATCTGTAGGGTATAATATCACTCCTCCACGGCGAAGAGCAGCAAGCGCAAGTTCTATCTCTCTATCCATATTTGAAAAATTGTTACTATTTTGCTACAAAATTAAGAAAAATATCAAGTTTTTTATAACTTTGCCGTTTAGAAATCAAAAAATCAAAAAAATAGTAATATTATGGGAAGAGCTTTTGAGTATCGTAAAGCGAGAAAAATGAAACGCTGGGGCCACATGGCACGCGTTTTTACAAAAATCGGAAAGGAGATTGAGATTGCCGTTAAAGCAGGTGGTCCAGACCCTTCTGCAAATACCCGCCTCAGAATCTTGATGCAAAATGCAAAGGCTGAAAATATGCCTAAAGAGAATGTTGAGCGTGCAATTAAGCGTGCAACAGACAAAGATGCAGCAGATTATAAGGAGGTAGTATATGAGGGATATGGCCCTAACGGTATCGCATTCCTCGTAGAGACTGCAACAGATAATACAAACCGTACCGTTGCCAGCGTGCGCATGTACTTCAATAAGTGCGGCGGTAGCCTTGGTAACTCAGGTAGCGTAGCATTTTTGTTCGACCACAAGTGCGTGTTTAAGTTTAAGGCTGAGGGTGCAGACCCAGAGGAACTTGAGCTTGAGATGATTGACTTGGGCGTTGACGAGTTCTATGCTGAAGAGGATGGAATCACAGTCTATGCCCCTTATGAGTCTTTCGGCGCAATCCAGAAGTGGCTCGACGACCAGGGCTATGAGATTATCTCAGGAGAGGGAGTGAGAATCCCTACCGACACCAAAGAGCTCGATGCCGAAGGCCGTGAGGCAGTAGAAAAACTCGTCGAGAAACTCGAAGAGGATGATGATGTGGTAAATGTTTACCATACTATGGCGGAGGTTGAAGAGTAATAATTTGCCGTCAAGATAGTGCAAATACAACGCCGCGATTAAGCAGAGGCAATCAAGCTCGCTTGGATTGCCGAGTCGTAGCGGTGAAAAGCCCTTGAAAGGGGATTAACACTCGGCAAAAAATGCCGACAATGAGCAGTACGAAAAGTACAGCCTATTGTCGGCACTTTTTTTTGTTAGCGGAAGCAGTTGTGCTGTTTTCACAACAAATTAAGGTAGGCATTACTTTAGATACAAACTAAAGAACTTCCAAATCTCAGCAGCTGTATTCATATCTTTTTCAGCCCAAGAGTGCTTGCCGCCGATGACCTCATATAGCCAAACCTGATTGCCATTGATGCCATTTATATAGCGGTGAGCAACCACTTTATTGCGGATAACAGGCAACTCTTCTACAACCTCATGTGTACAACGGTTTACGGCAGCCCAATAGCCTACTGCGCGAGGCACAGCGATATAAGCACCCCACTTATCCACCTTTTCGATATTGCTATTCCACTTAGAGGTCTTGTCGAGAGTTCCGTGTACCTCCATTACAGGCACGGGACGCTTTGCCTCAAGTTCACGATACATCCACTCCATTGTAAGGCCTGAAATAGGTGCTACAGCGGCAAAGGTATCAGAGGCTTTATATGCCAAGAGATAGCTCATCTCGCCACCATTTGAGTGGCCTGTTGCAAATACATTATGTTTAGAAAAACCGTACTTTTTCTGCAAGTATTTTACAAGTTTCACAGCAAAGCCGACATCATCTCTCTCCCATCCTGCCTCAAAATGGAAGGCATAACCTACAGCCCAGCAGTGTTTGCCCTTATTATCCTTTGGACCCTTTGGATAGCAGACTGCAAAGCCGTGTTTGTCTGCAACAGGATGAAATCCATAGCCTATAGATGGGATATTGCGTGAGCCATATCCGTGGAATGCCATAATCAGCGGAGCTCCGGCAGGCAAATCCTTTGGCTGATAGAGATAATAGGTATATTCGACACCTTTATGCTTAAATGTATGCTCTGTAAGAGTTCCGGTGCCGTCATTTTCTGCAGCAACAGCTACTGATGCAAATAGAGCAAAAGCAGCAAGAAGAAGTGATAATTTTTTCATCTTATTTTGTCTATTTTGTTAATTGATTCATCATCCACTTAGAGCGTGCGCTATTCTGTTCAGGATATGTCCAGTGGCGAGACTGCGGAACAATCATAACCTCCTTAGAAGATGGAATTTCGTTGATAACGCCCTGAATAGATGTTGGGCAGACAACAAGGTCGTTATATCCATAGCTTACCCAGATAGGCACAGCAAGATTACGCGCAAAGTTTACAACATCGTAATACTTTACAGTCTCAAGACGCTCTTTGGTTGCAAGTTTCTTATTCTTAAACAGATAAGGCCAAGCGTTACCCTGGTCGTAGAGATAACCTGTAAGGTCGCACATTGCAGGATAGAAAGCAGCACCGCACTTAACTTTAGGGTTAAGGTAAGATGTTGTAATAGTCAGTGCGCCACCCTGGCTGCCACCCATAACACCGATTTTGTCGGCATCCACGAAGTCGAGCTGCGCAAGGAAGTCGATAGCACGAGCGCAACCTACAAAGACACGCTTGTAGTAGTAGTTATCCTTATCATCCACATTTGCAGATGGATAGTTGAGAAGAGAGCCTTGCTTAAGATGCTCATATATAGACTCATCCTCAAGCACTGTCGGGATACCGTGAATACCAACCTCAAAGGTTACAAAACCCTTTTCAGCCTCACCGTAGTAGCCTTTCCTTGAACGGCAACCTGCTCCAGGAACGATAAGAATTGCAGGACACTTGCCATTGTGATTTGCAGGCACGCAGAGTGTTCCATAGATTCTGGAGCCCTTCTTAAAGCTCTGGAACGATGCTGAATATACATTTACTTTAGGAGTACACTTCTCAGGCACTAACTCAAGCTGTGGAAGCATATCTATCTTTGAGTTTTTCTCTATCTCAGCCTGCCAGAAGGCCGCAAAATCCTTAGGCATAACGGTCTTAGGCTCAATTTTCTCCTTCTCAAATGCAGCTGTAGCGCACTCTTCATACTTCTTTCCATCAACCTTTGCCCATACGCGGCAGCGCAAGAAACCAGGTTTTTTCATTGTATGTCCCGTGAAGACAAATGTACCATCTTTTAAGGTCTTAGTACCCTTCTCTAATGGCTCAAGGAAATCTTCCGAAATCTCATAATAGACCTCCACATCTTGCAGAGGAGCGTTGCTGCAACTCTCAACCTCTACGGCAAATTTTGGTTTCTCGCCACAAGTGTAGTTCCAATCTGCATGGTCCGGAGTAACTGTAACTTTAATAAATGACTGCTTCGGCTGAGCAATCACAAATGATGCACCCAAAAGGATAAACATCAGAGACAGAGCAAGTTTTCTCATTTTTCGGTTGTTTTTATGATTAAATTTGACCAAAGGTAGTAATTTTTTCGTTAGCGCGAAAGCAAAATTGCAAGATTTTATCTTGACAAAATGGTATTACATAGACGAAAAACACTACATTTGTGGAGTATTTTATAACAAAACCACTCTCTGCTATGAGAAGATTTGCCATTGTACTATTGATTATAGCTACTATCTCTGTAAATGATGTGGCAGCGCAAAAAGATAAGCTCAAAGAGATTATAGAGTATGCCCGTAAAGGAAAATTTTACGGTGCCGACACAACTCTGATAATACTTGGCGACTGTTTGCCTTACTACAAAGCCAATAAATGTGAAGAGAAGTTGCGCTCAAAAGATAGTTTCGGACACTTTTTTATGGGCGAGCAAGCAAAGTTGGGAGATAGACAAGAGTTTTATTACTCGGTAAACCGCGAATACTCTGCCTATGATTTGCCGATAGCAGGCAACTACGCCTTTCGCCTAACATATAGAGACAGCAACTCCAACCTTGTCAGTGCCGTATCGAAGACTTCGCTGCTATTTATAAAGAGTAGAAAGAGTGGCGAAATTGCACTATTCCTCCGCCTTAGTTTTATTCCAGACCACAACAATTGGGTGTCTGCGCTATCAAATAAAGGCAAAAGAGACTATTTTGAGTATTACCTTCAGGTGGGTGGAAACAAGCGCAAAACATGCTATCCTCAAGGCTGCAATGCATGGACAGATGTATGGGTTGAACGAGCCGAAAACAACTCTGTATTCGAACATCGTGCAGCTCCAACAAAGTTTTATACACTATCTCCCAACAAACTTAAGACACTGTTTCAAGAGGTAGATTTGAGCAACAATGCCTCTACACTAATTGACACAGATGGCGATGGGGCTGCAGAGTGGATAATAATTGACGAGCCTGGATTTCTTCCCTAATTATTAGAAGCGGTTTTATGCTTTGCTTAAAATTTTATACCTTTGCACTATGAAATTGACCCTTATCATAGCAACTTTCAACCGCGCAACATCTCTCTTGCGCACCTTGGAATCGGTTGTAAAGCAAAGTGCAGCTGCCGATTTATGGGAGTGCGTTGTGGTAAACAATAACTCTACAGACAATACTGACGAGGTTTTTAAGGCTTTTGCTATGCAACAAAAGCAGTTTAATCTCAGAATCGTAAATGAGACTAAACAGGGGCTCTCCAATGCCCGCAATAGAGGTATTGCTGAGGCACAGGGTAAGTATATCGCCATAATTGATGACGACGAGACAATTGAAGAGAGCTATATCGAGAGTTATATCGAGTTTTTTGACGCATTTCCGCACGCAATTGCTGCAGGTGGAGCTGTAACGGCTCGCTATGAGAGCCGTCGCCCATGTTGGATGTCAAAATACACCGAGCAGATGATTGCAAACCCTATTGATTTGGATATTGCAGTTACCGTTTTCCCTAAAAATCGTGTTCCCGCAGGTGGAAATATGGCATTTCGCCACACGGCTTTTGATAAGGTCGGCCTTTTTAACCCAAAACTTGGGCGAAATGGAGAAAAGCTCACAGGTGGAGAGGAGAACGACCTGTTTGCAAGACTTAGAGCCGAGGGCGAAGAGCTGTTTTTTGTACCTGGGGCAAGAATTTTTCACCACATACCCGACAGCAAACTTACCGATAACTATTTTGACACTCTAAGCTACAATGTCGGCAAGAGTAAACGCCTACGCGCAAATAGTGATACAGAACTGAAACAGCTATTTGCAGACGAGAGAAAAAAACGCTTTGCAACATATATTTTAGCCACAATATACACCCTATTCCTACAACCTAAAAAGGCTAAATATCTGCTACGCATGCGTCGTGGTATCAGCCGCGGTATCTCAGATGAAATGGAGTAAATTTTCTACTTTTACACTGCGGTAAATATCAACTTTCTTTATAGCAAAAACTTATAATTACCCCCCCCCCCTATCATATTTTCTGATACTATACCAGAAAATATGAATTTTTCTTATCTTTGTGCTGTTGGGTATCCTTTTCGGGAAAAGTTACTCAATATATGTTAGTTAATTGGGTCGCGATAAAAGAGTATGCGTGTGTGATTTACAACACTCTGGGTTAGTCGCGGGTAGGGGAAGAGATTGCTCTCTTCCCTGATTTTTTTATACAAGCCGCACCCTTAGGGACGCGTGCCAAGATTAAAGCACCCCTCCGCTAAATCAGGGTCAGATGCACAATAACAGCAAATAACAATAAATGACAGCGGGCTAAAGCCCTTAATACTGCGCGCAGGGCGCGCTATTGTATGCCATTTAGGGCTGAAAGCCCGTTGCTATTAAATGTCATTTGTCATTACTCTGCGCGCTGACCTTAGTGTCTCTAAGGACTCTAGGGTCTCTAAGGTCCTTAGGGACGCGCGCCAAGATTAAAGCACCCCTCCGCCAAATCAGGGTCAGATGCACAATAACATTTAATGGCAATAAATGACAGCGGGCTAAAGCCCTTAATACTGCGCGCAGGGCGCGCTATTGTATGCCATTGAGGGCTGAAA
>JAFWBN010000129.1 GCA_017507075.1 Alistipes sp.
GCTGAACATTTTGTTATGGGAAATATTCCACTACAGCCTTCTCCAACACAAATATGGTACACCTCCACTGACGGAGTTGTTATAACCCCCTCTGCGCCAAGTTTCTGCCAGACTATAGTCTCCAATTCATACGATCAAGGTTGGGGCATTATCACTCTTGATAGACCCGTAACAGAGATATGTAGCAACGCCTTTAACGGCTGTAAAAACCTTGCACGAATCATCTTCCCTACTCTCTGCACATCTATTGCTCAGAGCGCGTGCCGAGGCTGCACATCCCTTGAGAGGGTTATCCTACCAGAGAGTATAACAGATATTGGTCCACAAGCCTTTATAGGCTGTAGCGCACTACTGCAAATATCCATACCCGACACTTGTATAAACATCGCTCATAACGCCTTTGAAAGCACCACCAATATTGTCCGCTATGCTAAACCAACCCCAGCTGCTAACCAGATATGGTATACGGCAATGGAACAGAGTGCCATAGAGACAGCTTTTCGCATTGCAGATGCAGAGATTGTGTCAAATAACTTTCGTAATGGTGTTGGTATTATAGAGTTTGACTCTGCAATATCGGTGGTAAATAAGAACGCCTTCTATGGCTGTAAAAGCCTTGTTAGTGTAACATTGCCAGAGGGTGTTCGGTGTATTGAGGACTACGCCTTCGCTTTTTGTAAAAATCTGATAACAGTAACGCTTCCAGATAGTGTTCAAGATATTGGCACTTGCGCCTTTGAGGGGTGCTCATCACTGCAAAATATCAACTTGTGCAACGGTATAACCAATATATCCAAGTACGCCTTTGCCCGCTGCACCTGCCTCAAGAGTTTAACCCTTCCCGATAGCATTACCACCCTAAGCGAGGGTCTTCTGTCAGGCTGCAAGAGCCTAACAAAAATCACCCTCGGCTGCTCCCTCAAAGAGATAAACCCCCACGCCCTCGAACAGTGCAGCATAGACGAGTTGTACTTAAGGAGTGACCTGCCCAAATTTCATATAGCTAATCTGCCGCTTACAGCTGCAATAAAGATATATGTTCCACACAATACCCTTGAATCGTACATTCACCACCTTCTCTGGCAACCATATTCCGCCCAATTTTCCGAATATAAGTTAGAGGAGTAAAAAACCATTAATAGTATGTTTAGACGAGCCTTTATTCTGATATCGCTGATGCTGTGGGTGTGCTCTGTGGCGGGGCAAGAGGGGGTGCATGGAGTAGAGTATGGAGTGGAGCGGTATCGTTATTTCAAGCTTTTTGAAGAGGAGGATGTCGAGGAGAAGTTGGATGATGGTGCGGAGAAGGAGCAGAGTAGCAGTATCATCTATCGGCCAACTGTGTATAGGAGTCTATTTGGGCAGAATGCCGCTGTTATTAACCATCATCGCGGAGTGGGTTACTTTCAGAGCCAAGAGTGGTTTGAAGGGATACGGCTGCCAAAATTAAACATCTCGCGCGCCAGAAAATTATATTTACAAGCCTCAGCGATTGAGGAGCTATCTGCAACACAATACCACGCTGACACCACTTTTACTGAGCGGACAGAGGTGGGTATAAATATCGCCACGCGCAACTATCTCGCTGGCGTTGTAGCATCAACAACTCAATATTTGGCTGAAAATTGGGTCTTAAATTGCGATATTGCTTTGCGCACGGGCAGAGACTGCCACATTAAGGGCGTGTTTACAAATCAGGCTACAATAAACATCGGTGTTTCGGGTGCTCCTGACAGCAGAAGTCGCATAATGTTAGCTCTGCTATTTACGCCATCAGAGAGGGGTATTCGCAAAGCATCTTTTGCAGAGGCCTTCACTCTTACTTCTGACAACTATTACAACCCCGCATGGGGATATCAAGATTCAAAGGTTCGCAATGCAAACACAACAACATCTCTTCTGCCAACGGTTATAGCGGCATACAATCGCAGCATTGATAATTCTCGGCGACTAAACATCGCATTATCCACAACTATAGGCAGTAGTGCATATGGTGGTTTAGACTGGCTCAATGGCGCAACGCCACTACCAGACAACTACAGATACCTACCCAGCTACTTTACAGATATAACAACATCAGAGGCTGTAAGCAGTGCGTGGCAAAATGGCGACAGCAGATACACGCAGATAAATTTTGATGAACTACATCGTCGCAATCGACTTCAGGAGCAGAGTGTATATATACTCAACAAAAGGGTAACAAGAGTGTGTGATATTCAGCTCTCAGCATCTATAGACAGAACACTATCCTCGAATTTTACTATCAAGTATGGCCTTTATGCCGAGCTTGACCGTCAGCGTAACTTCAAGCAAGTGGCAGACCTACTCTCAGGAGGGGAGTTTGAAGATATAGACTATTTTCTAATTGACGACGACAGCAAAAGTAATATGCTGCTCAACGATATGAACTCTCGGGGCAGAAGGGTTGGTGTTTCGGACC
>JAFWBN010000130.1 GCA_017507075.1 Alistipes sp.
AAAAGCTATCTTGAGCTTTGTTCCCACGCCGTCAGTACCACTGACAAGTACAGGCTCCTTTACTCCAAGCAGTGAGAGGTCAAACATACCTCCAAATGCTCCGATATTACCCATCGTACCCTCTCGTGCAGTCGATGCCACATGTTGTTTAATTCGGCGTACCACCTCATAGCCCGCCTCCAGGTTTACACCCGCTTTTTCGTAATTTACAGCCATAGATTTGTATAGTTATTTATTTGTCCTCTATTTATTTACATCCTCTATATGCTCATAGAGTGGAGTCGGATATTTGCCATCAAAGCAGGCTAAACACATATCTGACCTGCCAGATGCCGATTTAAGAGTTGCCTCATAAGAGAGAAATGCAAGCGAATCTGCACCAATTGCTTTGCAAGCATCTTCAATATTCATGCGTGCAAGCATAAGCTCCTCTAAAGTCGATGTATCCACACCATAGAAACATGGATGAGTCATTGTTGGGCTTGCAATACGGACATGTACCTCTGTAGCACCTGCCTCTCGAAGCATGCCAACAATACGACGCGATGTTGTTCCTCTAACGATAGAGTCATCAACAAGCACCACCCTCTTACCATTGACTATAGAGCGTACAGGGGAGAGTTTCATCCTTACACCCTTCTCTCTAAGACTCTGTGAAGGCTGAATAAATGTTCTACCGACATACTTATTCTTTATCAAGCCCATCTCATAAGGCATACCACTCGCCTCACTATAACCCTGAGCGGCACTAAGGCTCGAATCAGGAACACCTACAACAATATCTGCATCTGCAGGAGCTTCATGAAATAGACGGCGACCAGACTCTTTACGGTATGCGTGTACATTGCATCCTTCAATATCGCTATCAGGGCGGGCAAAGTAGATATACTCCATTGCGCACATCTTACAACGGCAATCATCCGAATAGAAAGAGGAACGGATGCCCTTTTTGTCTATTGTTACAATCTCTCCAGGGGCAATATCTCTAACAAACTCTGCTCCTATTGTATCGAAAGCACATGTTTCACTGCTCACAACATATCCATCATCAATCTTACCGATTGAAAGTGGATGAAATCCATACTTATCACGACATGCATAGAGGCGGTTTTTTGTCATTATAAGAAATGCAAAAGCTCCCTCCATCTGTTTCAGTGCCTCGATAATAGAGAATATTCGTGGCTCATCGGGGTCATCTTTTTTAATAAGGTGTGCAAGCAACTCTGCATCAGAATGAGAGTGAAACAGAGAGCCTTTACGCTCAAGAATATCTGTAAGCACCTTTGAATTGACAACATTTCCATTGTGAGCCAAAGCAAAATCTCCTGAACCATGATGGAAATATAGAGGTTGTAAATTATCTACACCCCTTGCATCAGCTCCCGTATAGAGAACATGACCTATGCCTATTTTGCCATCCATGGCTGATATATGTTGCTCTTTGAACACCTCAGATACCAAACCAATACCTCTATGGCGTTTCATATTACCATCAGCATCCACACACACCATACCGCATCCCTCTTGTCCTCTATGCTGCATGGTGTGCAGACCATAATAGAGGATTGATGAGACATGCTCTATTCCATAAACTCCTAAAACGCTCATTGTACCTAATATTTATTATATATATAATTACTCACCCTTGAAATAACGCACTGCATTTTCAAATATATTCTGGCACTTATCGCCCGAAATATTCTTAAACAGACCCTCTGTATAACGCTCTGTATGACCCATCTTGCCCAGAATCTGACCATCTTTGCTGATAATTCCCTCAATTCCGTATGAAGAGCCATTAGGGTTATATGGAGCATCTGTTGTCGCACAACCACTCTCGTCTGTATATTGGAAGGCCACCTGTCCTGCTGCAAACAACTCCTCTGCAAGCTCTGGACTTACAACAAACTTACCCTCGCCATGACTTACAGCAATAGAGTGGCACTGTCCCACGCTGAAAGATGAGAGCCAAGGTGAAGCGGTTGTTCCTACACGAGTTGTAACAATCTGTGAGATATGTCTGTGAATATCATTATGGAAGAGTGTCGGAGACTGAGTTGTAACCATACCGAGACGACCATAAGGCAACAGACCGGACTTTACAAGTGCCTGAAATCCGTTACAGATACCAAGAATAAGTCCTCCACGGTCAAGCAGTGCATGAACAGATGCCGTAACATCGGCATTATTAAGCACGCCAGCAATAAATTTACCACTACCATCCGGCTCATCGCCAAGAGAGAAGCCTCCACTAAGGACAAGGATATGGCTATTGTCAATAGCTGCACACATACGCCTTATTGAGTCGAAGATAGCCTCAGAGGTAAGGTTACAGAATACACCTATCTCTGTCTGTGCCCCTGCTCTCTCAAAGGCACGAGCTGTATCATAGTCGCAGTTTGTACCAGGGAATACAGGAAGATATACCTTTACGGCATCAACTCTCTGACCCTTATACTTTGGAGCCGCCTTTGAGCAGTCTGCCTGACGGCAACAGCTACCACTCTTACCCTTTGAAGGATATACACTCTCAAAGCGGGTTGTATTTGCACTATAGAGCTCCTCGATTGCTACACTGCAACCATTTACAGTTATACTCTGTTCTGCAACAGTCTCTCCTACAAGCAGTGCGCCCGAAATCTCCTCTGTACTCTCAAGGAGTATAGAGCCATAGTTATAATCAAACAACTCACTCTGCGAAATATTAACCGTAGCACCTACCCTATTACCAAAACTCATCTTGGATAGAGCCTCTGCCACACCACCAAAGCCAATAGCATAAGCAGACACAACGCTACCCTTCTCAATAAGGTCTGTAACAAGGGTAAAGTTTGCTTTCAGCTGCTCACAATCAGGTGTATAGTCCGCCTTTGGAGTATGTTTTACAAGGTAGAGTCTGTTTCCTGCAGTCTTAAATTCAGGGCTGATAACAGTACGCGCATCGACTGTAGTTATACCAAAAGCGATAAGTGTTGGTGGCACTTTAATATCATTAAATGTTCCACTCATAGAGTCTTTACCACCGATAGATGGCAGTCCGAGTGCATGTTGCATCTTAAGAGCTCCAAGCAGAGCTGCCATAGGTTTACCCCATGAGTGGCGGTCTGTCATCCTCTCAAAATACTCCTGATATGAGAATCGCATCTTGTCAAATCTTGCACCTGCGGCAACAACCTTCGACACAGCCTCAACTACAGCATACTGGGCACCGTGATATGGACTCCATGAAGATATGTAAGGGTTGTATCCAAATGCCATGATACTTGCCGTATTGGTATTACCATGACGAACAGGAAGTCTTTGAACAGATACCTGACTCTCTGTTCTCTGAGTTGCTCCACCAAATGGCATAAGCACTGTAGAGGCTCCGATTGTAGAGTCAAACATCTCTATAAGACCCTTCTGACTGACAACATTCCAATCAGAGAGATTACTCTTCATCTGCTGAGCTAAATCCTTACCCTCAACAGTGCGGGTAAATGGATTACGATTCTCTACTGCAGGAATTGTTACCTCGGTATAGTGCTTTGCACCTGCACTATCAATAAACTCGCGCTTAAGGTCAACAACCTTCTCGCCATGGAAGAACATTCTCATCCTCGATGTATCTGTAACATCGGCAACATGGTTTACCTCCACATTTTCCTCTGCACACAGAGCCATCATTGTCTGCATATCCTTTCTCTCCACAACAACGGCCATACGCTCTTGAGACTCGCTAATTGCAAGCTCTGTAGAGTTAAGTCCGCTATATTTTACAGGCACACGGTCAAGGTATATATCAAGACCGTCGGTAAGCTCGCCAATAGCAACACTCACGCCGCCCGCACCAAAGTCATTTGACTTCTTAATCAATCGAGTAACATCTGCTCTGCGGAACAGACGCTGTATTTTACGCTCCTCAGGGGCATTTCCCTTCTGCACCTCAGAACCACACTCCTCAAGAGAAGAGGCTGTATGCTGCTTTGAAGAGCCCGTTGCTCCGCCGATACCGTCTCTACCTGTTCTACCACCCATAAGCAGCACAACATCTCCCGGAGTTGGAGACTCTCGGCGTACATTTTCTGCCTTAACAGCACCTACAACAGCACCCACCTCAAGGCGTTTTGCAACATAATTCTCATGGAAAATCTCTCTAACATGAGTTGTTGCAAGACCTATCTGATTTCCATAGCTCGAATAGCCAGCCGCCGCCTTACGAGAGATAACTCTCTGTGGCAGCTTACCCTGCATAGTCTGAGCAATACCTTTATATATATCACCCGCGCCTGTTACACGCATAGCCTGATATACATAGGCACGACCTGACAGTGGGTCTCTAATTGCACCACCAAGACAGGTTGATGCGCCACCAAATGGCTCAATCTCTGTTGGGTGGTTATGAGTCTCGTTTTTGAACTGCAGTAACCACTTTTCGGTCTGACCATCTACATCCACATCTACAAAGATGCTGCAAGCATTATTCTCCTCACTCTGCTCCATATCATCAAGCAGACCCTTATGGCGGAGATAACGCGCACCAATTGTAGCAATCTCCATAAGGCAAAGACTCTTATGCTCTCTGCCAAGTTCACTACGCATTGTGCCAAACTCGGCAAGTGCGCTCTCAAACTCGGACTTCATAAACGAGTCGTCAATCTTTATCTCTGTAATCTCTGTGGTAAAGGTTGTATGACGGCAGTGGTCGCTCCAATATGTATCAAGAATACGAAGCTCGGTCTGTGAAGGATTGCGACCCTCAGCCTTGAAATAGTTGACAACCTCTCGCAAATCATCTGCGTTCATTGCAAGAGAGTTTTCACGGCAATAAGGAGCAAGTTCCTCTTCGGTCATATCTGTAAAGCCCTCAAGGATTGGCACAGGACGAATTTCAGCCTGCTCATTATCTGCAAGACGGGACAAATCCTTCTCACGAGACTCAACAGCGTTGATATAGTAGTGTTTTACAGCCTCAATATCTGCATCAGAGACACCATTGTCAAAAATAAGCAACTTGGAGCTGCGAATCTTCACATCTGCAGTAGGCTCAATAAGGCGAACACAATCTACAGCCGAAGAGGCACGCTGGTCAAATTGACCAGGCAGACACTCTACTGCCAAATACTTCATACCCTCAAGCGGACAGCTATCTGTAACACAATCTGTAACAATCTCGCCGAAAACCGAGTAACGACAACGCTCTATAAGCTCCTCTGTAAAACCGAAAAGGTCATATACATTAAGGAGACGAAGTGATGCTATAGAAAGACCGAGGTTTTCATTAAGTTCTCTCTGAAGAGACTGAGCCTCAACCTGAAACTCGGCATACTTCTCTACAAAAATTCTGTAATTCTTCATACTCTACAACTCTGCTGAAAGAACATTTTCTGTTTGCTTTTTGCGGAACTCTATCAGACGAGCCTCAAGTTCAGGGTCTGTAAGAGCAAAAATAGATGCTGCTATAAGTGCCGCATTTTTAGCACCATTGATAGCTGTTGTCGATACAGGAACGCCTCCAGGCATCTGCACAATAGAGAGCAGTGAATCAAGACCACCCAATGCCGAGGTTTTAATAGGTACTCCTATAACAGGCACTGTTGTAAGACCTGCTGTAACACCTGCAACATGTGCAGCACCTCCAGCTCCGGCAATAATTGCTCCGATGCCACGCTCTCGCGCTGTGGTTGCATACTCAAACATCAAATGAGGAGTACGATGCGCACTGATAACTCGCTTTTCATACTCGATACCCAACTGCTCAAGAGTCTCAACAGCTGCCGACATAACGCCCCAATCACTTGTTGAACCCATAATAACTGCTACCTTCATAATTTTGTATTTTTTAGTTTATCTATTTTTCAACCAAAGAGCCACTACAACACCGAGTTGTAGTGGCTCTATCTCATATTTTTACACACGCTTTGCCCATTACTGCGCACATAACACTCTTTGAACAAGACTTTCGCTCTACGCGCCCAAACTTATGGCTTCGGAAAAAGAGTCCCGAATCCACAAAAAAGCCGAAATGCGCAACAAATCCTTTCATACGGCAAAAATATAAAACTTTAAGAGTATAGAAAAATTTTCCACAACCTTTTTTTAACACTTTTTCAACCAAATTATCAAAATCACTTTTTTTTCTTTTTTCTCCAAAAAAGTTATGCTATTTAGAAAAATATTCATACCTTTGCACAAATTATAACAATTACTACCGATGAGAGCAATCACCAACATACTGCATCACGGTCCGATTAGCGATAATGCATTGTTCGGGCTATATGGCAGGGGTGTGTGCGGTGTGTTCAAATCTGAGGGTTTGCGTGCAAAATAGGGAGCGAGGTGCGGTTGCGCCTCGCTCTTTTTGAATAATGGTGTAAAATATGTTTAATAAATAAAATTTGAGAGTTATGTCGTTTTTAACAGAGAGAGTACAGCAAG
>JAFWBN010000131.1 GCA_017507075.1 Alistipes sp.
GACGGGTTCCCACCACACCCACGGTAAAGCGATTGTCAAAATCACAGAAATTACCGAGATAGTACAAAACCACAGGCTTGTTCGGCAAAACGCGGAAGGAATCGGGATAAAAATAATCCTCCGGCGTAACGATTCCCACCTTTTCCTTCCTGCACCAGGACAAAATATCCTTGGCACGGTCCAAACTTTTGTCGCAAAGCTCCTTTTTGTGACCGTAGAAGGGAATCTCAATCTGGGAGAAATCCTCCTCGTTTGCTTCGTAGACCTTCTTCGGAGAACCGAAAAACTTCAGCAGAGTGGACGGCAAAGCAGAACCGGGACGAAAACTCTTAATACTGCGCGCAGAGCGCGCTATTGTATGCCATTGAGGGCTGAAAGCCCGTTGTTATTCAATGCCATTTTTGTCTCCGTCGCTCAATTAAAGTTCAACCTTCGCTAAATCAAAGCACCCATTTGTGCTTAGAAGGGCGTAGATGCAACGCTCAGCAAAAAAAATCCCGACAGCACTACGCTTATATCTTGCACCAATTTGTTGTCAAAATAGTGCAAATACAACGCTCGGCAAAAATAGCCGCGATGGGACATACTAAGCGTATTTCCTATTGCGGCTACTTTTTGTTAGCGGAAGTAATTGTGCTGTTTTCACAACAAATTTGTTTGCGGCAGTAAATGTGCCTCTATGGCAACAAATATTTTAGCGTCAGAGTCCGGTAGTTGCAAGGCACACAAGAAGCCGAGTGCGCAGCATACTAAGGCGTATGTGAGCAACTCGGCTATCGTAGTGTAACGCGGCAAATGCCGCACTATCACGCTAAAATCTAAAAAGATTTAGAAGTAAGACACAGTATTATCCTCAACCTCTGCAAGTTCCTGAACTGCGTAGAACGCGCGAGTTGCGCTCTGCTCAGCTGAAGCCTGCTGCTTAACCTTCTCAGCCTCTACAGTCTGAGCCTCCTCGGCTGGGGTTACGGTATCTGTAACAAGAACATAGACACCGCTTGCACCCTTGATAGGAGCTGAGAGTTTGCCGGCCTCAAGAGTAGAGATTGTGCCAAGAACGCGTGGCTCTACACCGATGCCAGGGATATAGTATGCGTCATATTTCACACTGTCAAAGTTCTTAATCTCGCTATTTGCAGCCTTTGCAACATCCTCAAGAGTTGCGCCAGCCATCTTTGATGCGATGATATCGAACTTCTTATCGCGGATAATTGTGCTACGGATAGATGCTGCAACATCTGATACTGTACGATACTCGTTGTTATCAATACCCTTAAGAGTTGCGATAACATAGTGGTCGTCAATCTTGATAAGTGGAGATACATCGCCAACCTTTGCCTCGTTAGCCCAACGAACAACCTCGATAGAGTTACCCTCGATACCGCGAACTGCACGAGCAGCCTTCTCTACAGTTGCAGTGCGTGAAGCAAGAGCCTGAGCTGTAACAGTCTCATCGAAACCTGCATCAACAGCGTTTACAGCAAAGAGGCTTGCAGCGTTGTGAACATCGCGCTGTGTCTGCTGTGAAGCAACCTGTGGATATGTAAGGGATGCAACCTTATAGTGCTTTACAGGAGCAGAAACTGCATCAACCTTAAGCACCTGGATAACATTGCCCATAGTAACCTTTACAACATCGCCCTTTTTCTTACCATAAAGAGCATCTGCGAACTCAGGAGCGAGTGTTGAGTATGTAACCTCGCCAATCTTTCCACCCTCAGCAGCGGTCTCTGCTACAGAGAACTCGGTTGCCAAAGCTGCAAAGTCGCCTTTCTTTGCTACAGTTACAAGGCTGTCAGCAAGTTTATCATCTGTATAAGGGAGAACGATGTGGCTCAAAGTATATTTCTCAGGTACATTTCTTGTATCAACAACGCGAGCAGCTCTCCACTCATCAGCAACAAGTGCAGGGCCATAAACGCCACCCTTTACAAGCACCTTAGACTCGTCCTCTGTCATCTGAGCGGCTGTGATATAGCTCTGAGCTACAGAAGCATGACGATTCTCACGAGAGAAAGCCTTAAGGTCTTTAGCCGCAGCAAACTGCTCTGTAGCAGCCTTTGCCTCAGCCTCAACAGCAGCCTTATCAGCGTCTGTTGCAACAACATCAAACTCTACATAAGCAATTGAGCGGTAAGGAGTCTGCTTATACTGGTTCTTATGAGCCTTATAGTAAGCCTTAATCTCGCTATCAGAAACATTTACAAGTGAATCTGCAACACTGCTGTAACGGCTGATTACATAACGGCCATTATATGTGTTGTTTGCAGCCTTAACGCCACGCTCAACCTCAAGATTTGTAGCATAAGTACCCTTCTGAACAAGTGCCTGATACTTCATCATTGAGCGGTCAAAGTCAGCCTGCTTGCAGAGGTATGCCCAAGCCTTCTGTGCCTGTGGGTTGGTCTCAACCTGCTGCAGGAACTGAGATACAGCCTCCAAGTTGTACTCGCCGGTCTGAGGGTTGCCAAATGCACTTGCAAAGACATTGCTTGCTCTCTCTCCACGAACAAGAGCCTTATGCTCTGCCTCGCCTACGCCAAGACCCATAGCCTCAAAACCTGGGATAAACACATGGTCAGCGATAACCATCTGCCAAGCGTTAGAAAGAATCTGCTGAGCCTGCTCATCTGTGTAAGCGTCGCCCATCTGAGACTTTACATCATCATAAGCAGCAAGGAACTCTGAGTAGTGAATATCATCACCTGCAACTGTACCTACCTCAGGGTCATTGCCTGAAAAACCCATCTCTGTTTTCAGAGAGAGGATAAAAGCCAAAAGTGCACCGCCGATAACAACCGACAGAATAATGCCAAATTTGGTTCTTAAAGTGTTCAAACTTATCATATCAGAATATTTTATAAATTATATATTTCCTTTTCAACCCGCGAATATAGTGATTTTATTTCAAATATTCGCCCTTTATTGTTATTTTTTAACACAAGTTACCCTTGCAAGTTCTATTCGTGAGCGAGTTGTGCGCAAAATCTTAATTTTCAGTCCATCAAACTCCATCTGTTCGCCCGCCTGAGGCAGCTCCTCATAGCGCGAAATGATATATCCGGCAAGTGTGTCGTACTCATCGCTCTCTGCGATATTGAGTCCATACTTCTCGTTAAGGTACTCTATCTCAAGGCGGCATGAGAATACATACTCATACTCTCCAACCTGTTTTTCGACAAGGTCCTCGACATCATGTTCATCCTCAATCTCGCCAAATATCTGCTCAAGCACATCCTCAAGAGAGATTATACCCGCTGTACCTCCAAATTCGTCTATAACTACAGCAATATTACTCTTCTGCTTGATAAAGTGCGTCAGCATATCCTGCAATGGCATAGTCTCGGCTACAAAATCTACCGGCATAAGCACTGTTTCAATGGATTTTGGCAGAGTAAAAATACTCTTTGAATTTACATAGCCGATAATATTATCAATACTATCCTTCCATACGAATATTCGGGAGTATTTGCTCTCGGCAAATCTATCTGTCAGCGACTCTATTGTTGCTGTGTCAATATCC
The DNA here is from genome assembly GCA_017507075.1 of Alistipes sp. Taxonomy (GTDB): domain Bacteria; phylum Bacteroidota; class Bacteroidia; order Bacteroidales; family Rikenellaceae; genus Alistipes. The sequence continues at coordinate 3,524 of JAFWBN010000131.1, forward strand.
ACAGCCTCCACATCCACACGCGAAACCATCGCATCGCGCACCCTTAAGTCGGCAAAATCAAGGGCATTTTGGAACATCTTTATCTCGGTCTCAGACTCTGCTTGAGGCTCGCTATTATTGGCATCAAGCAGACTCTCAAGGTCGCTACGGTCAAACTCTGTCTGCTTTTCAGCCTCTGTAGGAGTACGACCAAAGAGTCGAAGCACGCCATAAGATAGCAGTGTGGTAAACTTTGCTATAGGATAAAGAACGATATAGAAAAAGAAGATTACAGGGGCAAAAAATCTGTAATAGAAGTTCGGATTGGCGCGAACAGCCGACTTCGGAATATACTCTGCAACAAAGATAACTATTACAGTCGGAATTATCGTCTCAAGGATAAATGACCCCTCATTATAGATGTTATCCCAGCCACAAAGGTATGCCACAGCACGAATTATCTGAGACATACACATTGAGTAGATAACAAGTGTTATATTGTTACCTACAAGAATTGTAGTGATATACTGTCCTTGATTGCGCGAGAATAGGTCGGCAATATAGTCAAACATGCGGCTCTGCTTTCGGTCAATCTCAAGTTTAAGGCGATTTTTATTCAAAAATGCCAGCTCCATACCTGAGAAAAATGCCGATAAGAGCAACATCAGCAGTATGATTACTATCGAAGTGGTCATTACCTATATATTATCTTATTCTCTGAGTTGTAGTTTTGTCCGCCCTATTAGCACTATTTCTCTGTATCTGAGAATCCCTCCTTTTCGGAGCCATCTGTGGGCGTTGTACAGAGTTTACTTTTTGGGGTTTAGATATACTTTGAGCAGGTTTGCTTTGCGGCTCAGGCTGTTTCTCTACATCCACGGCTGTAGAGTCGCTCTTCTCCTGCAGCATCTGCTCCTGCATCTTAACCTTGCCTTTCCAATGACGGAAGTTAAGTTCTACCAAATCCTCGTCAGACTCAAAGCCCTCTGCAAAGTGGGTATCATTTGCCGTTACAATTTTTGTATCGACATTTGAGTATATGCGCTTAGTTACCGAGTTCCAGAACAGTTGCTGTGTATAGACCTTTGTACCATCGTTCTTAACTATTCTTACATTGCCTTTAGCCTCCCAAAGTTTACGATTTTCGTAGTAGATGGCATAATTGGACTCAAGGGTTGCATTGACAGTTGTAAGCGAGTCGTCCTGATAAGTGGTAATCTTTATACCCTTTCTAAACTCTCTATACGGATCTCTACCCAAGGTATAGCCCTCAAGCAAAGGTGTGGTAAAACGATATGAGCGACGGCCATTTTCGCTGACAACTATTGTCAGATTCTGACTCTGCTCGGTCTTTATTCCGTCAAGCGACTCTTCAGCAGCCTTTGGCTCCTCTTTGCACGAAAAGAGCAAAGCACTCCCCGCAAAAAGGAGTGCTACTGCCACATATTTGTACAATAATCTGTTCACTGACGGAAATTTATAACACTACTACTGTACGCGAGGGCGAACACGGGTAGAAACACCATGTGCAAAGCCGCAATTTACAGTATAAGAAGAACCCTCAGCAAGCTCGTTGAAGAAACACTCCTCCTTTGTAGGGAATGCTGCACGATATGCTGTTGCAAGCTGATTTGCTGCATCAATACGATCTGGGTCTTGAGCCTCAAGCAGTGGCAGAGACTTCTGAATAAGGTCGTAAGCAACCCAATAGATTGCATCCTTCTGCAAGCCCTCGCAACCCTTAGCACCATTTACATAGCACTGTGCAAGGAAGAAAGGAGCGTGTGCATTCTCAGGGTTGATAGCCTGTGCCTCACGGAAAGCCTCTACAGCCTGAGCAAAGTTGTTGATACTCATCTCAAGGATACCGATACGAACAAACAACTTCTCTCTCTCTACTGCATTAGTCTCTACTGCAAGAGCCTCACGAAGATACTGATTTGCCTTATCGAAGTTCTTGATATCCTGGAAGCTCTGAGCAAGGAGCATAGCTACGCCTGAAGATGGGTGCATTGCATAATACTTCTCTCCTACCATAAAGAAGAAGTCGCTTGAGCACTTTGTACGAGCCATAAGGTTAAATGCCTGTGAAACGATAAGCTCATCATCCGGATTCTCAGCAAGTTTCTTTGAGAAGATAGTCTCAATATTCTCGCAAGATGCTGCACCACTCATACCGAAGCACTGCTCAAACTGATCCTTGAACTCCTGCTGCTCTGGTGCGATATTCTCGAAATACTTTGCATGAGCATCATAAACATTTACGATTGTCATTGCATCAACGATATCGTTCTGATAGTCATCGCAAAGGTTCTTAAAGTAGATAGCAACAACCTCTGGGTCAACGGCTCCAGCCTCTACCTGTGCAGCAATAGCAGCCTCAAAAGCCTCTGCTACACCCTCACGGTCATCACCCTTGTAGGTGAGGTACTCACGAGCCTTACGCTCAAGCAGATAGACCTTACCACGCTTAGGATGAGATGCAAAGTGCTGAAGACGAATATCATAGAGCAAAAGAATTGAGTCAACATACATCTTCTTCTCTGCAAGAGTCTCTGCACGGTTTACTCTATCTTTGTAGAGCTTTACACCATTTGCATAGATGTTCTCAGATGCAGCAGGACACTTTGCAATCAGCTGCTGAAGATAGTGTGCCGCAGAGTTGAAATGACGGTTTGCGGTCTCCTCCTTCAGATACTGACTTGCAAGGATATTCTCCTTACGCTCATCTGCTGTTTCACCCCATTTTGCATACTTAGGGTCATTAAAATCCTGAGCGGCAGCCGAAGTTGCCACTGCAGCCATAGCTGCAACAAGTAAAAATTTAATAGCCTTCATTTTTTAGTTTTTTATATTTTGTTTATTGTTTTAGTCAATCTTAGGTCGTACAAACCAATAATCCTCGCCAAAGAGTGAGAATCCAAGATTTATCTTCACATAGTTTTGACGGATAAGTCCTACTCGCTTATTTACCTGAGGCATAACTATAGAGGAGAGATTTCCTCTGCCGCCAACCTCTATTCCGGCATTGATTGTCGAAGCTCCCATAAATCTAAGCGGGAAACCAAAACCGGCTGTAATAGCGTATTGGTTAATTCTTCGACCCTCGAAACTCTGGTAATAGTTACCATATCTAACACCTACACGATATGCTATACGACGCAGATAGTGGCGAACATCAAATCTATTCGGAGTATATTCAAAACCAAACTTGTATGTGTTTGTATTAACATAGGCAACACTCATACCTCCATAGGCATCCTCCTGATAGAATGCGTTATCTCCACCCCAATTCTGATATTGGTAGTCAAAGCCTGTTGTAAACTTGGCATCCTGATACATCACTCCGACATTTACACTGTGTGGCAGGCGCATCTGACCCCTTGAACTCTCTTGAGAGACTACACTTGACACAAAGTCGCCGATATATACAGTCTGCTCAACCTTTGGACGCAGTGGACCTCCATAGTCGTATGTGGCACCCACTGTAAGCAGTCGCTTATTATTTGCCACAATATTCCACTGCAAGCCCACCTGGAACTTAAAGTTTGAGATTGCATAGTCATCAAGACCTATAGTGGATACAAAGCCTCCTGCACCAACATAATCTCCATAAATTGAAGAGGAGTAGTTGTGCTGAATATTGCCCCAATAATACTTTGCGGCAATACCTACAGAGAAACCGCGGAAAATCTCCCAACCAAGACCCGCCTTAACCTCTGTTACATCGCCATCTCCCTGGTAGTTATACATCACACTACCAACGCTACCCCAAATATCCTCACTCTGCTCTATTGTGTGCATTTTATAACCCACACTGCCATAAGGCGCAAGAGTAAGTCCGAAGCCCAAACCCTTTGCAATCGGCATCTGGATAGAAATCTCGCGGAAGTTGATAATGTTTTTTGCGTTCTGAGCTGTAGTATAGTCTGTTGCAGAGGTTGAAGTGTATTTGCGCTGAGTATTCTTCAAAAAGTTACTCTCAATACCAACCTCAAAGATAAAGCCCTTTGGCAATGTTGCACTATAACCTGCAGGATTAAGCGAACTTGACATCTGCGTACTGCGCCAAGCCACACCTACGCCACCCATAGCTCTGTTGATGGCATTTCCGTGTGTACCAAGCTCTCCCACGCCAAACATGGTATATGGAGAGTAGGCATTTACTGCCGACTCCTGCGCCCTAAGCGTAAAAACGCCGAAAGCCCCGAAAAGAGCAACAAATGCAACAATAAACCTTTTGCTATATTCTCTAAACTTCTGCATTGTATTCCAAAATCCTATTAAGTCCGTCATACATTATATTACGACCTGCAAATATCGCATTTTTAATTCGATTAACAAAATATTCTGCGTCTCCACCGATAAAAATTATCAAGATATTTTCATTTTTCTCGCAAAATGAGTCAATATAGCCTTTTACTTCGTAAAAAACTCCCTCCATCACACCATTTTTCACAGCCTCTTCTGTTGTATGACCAATCTGTAATCCTTTACCCTCTAACACCATCGGCTCGCAAAGCGGAAGTGTCGCCGTCTTCTCTGCCAAAGCCTCAAGCCTCATATCTACGCCCGGCGAAATATTACCACCTTTGAATACTCCACACTCCACAAAGTCAAAAGTTATCGCAGTACCCGCGTCTATTATAAGCATACTCTGCTCTGTGCCATACTTTGCCACAGCCCCTACAGCCGCCGCAATACGGTCAGTGCCTAATCGCTCTCTATCATACTCTACCTCTATGGGCAGAGGGGTCTTGCTATCTAAACAGATAACCTCTTCTACCCTATCTTTCAGCAACTTAACACTCTTTGCCGCATCTGAGCGAGTAGAAGATACTATCGCCCTTGCAGGCGCAAAACTATCACAAAGTTCATCAATAATCCCCTCTGAAAGAGTTGGCACTACCCTCTCCTCCAAAATGGTTCTTTCCTTAATAACGGCAATTTTATGAAAAGTATTGCCCGTATCTATAATTAAACTTATTTTTGACATCGTTGCTCGATTTACTTTGTGGCTCATTTTGCCGTTAAATTGTTTATTTATTCCAACTAAGGTCTGCGTGCGCAACAACCATGTATGTTTTATGACCTATTCTTTTAGGTCTTTAAGCACCCTAACCGCCTCGGCAACGCTTTCAACACGGCGGATAGTCATTGCAAGTTTTGTATCGCGCTGCTTTAGCACAAAGCGGTCCGGCTGAGATGTAACTCTCTTGAGAAGTGTCATAAACTGCTCACTACTAAAGAACGGAGAGTGGTCGTCGCCCACAAAGTTTACAATCATAAGTCCATTTTTGACCTTCACTCTCTCCATACCAAGTTCTGCAGCTACCCATCTGAGTCTCACCACATCAAGCAGCTGTTTTGCTGCATCCGGAAGCGTGCCAAAGCGGTCAACGAGTCTTGATTCAAACTCCTGCAGGCGTTTCTCATCGCTCACAGAGTCAAGTTCTCGGTACAGTCTGAGTCGCTCTGCCGACTGTTGTACATAATCTGATGGCAGTGAGGCATCTACGCCAAGTTCCACCGTTACATCATCCACATAACTCATCGCACCGACAACCTTTTGCTCCTCGCTCGACAATCCTGCCACATCAAGACCCTCTGCCCTTAATTCGGCTATAGCCTCATTAAGAATCTTCTGATAGGTTTCAAAGCCTATATCGGCAATAAATCCGCTCTGTTCAGCACCTAAAAGGTTTCCTGCACCGCGAATATCGAGGTCCTGCATAGCGATATTAAAGCCTGAGCCCAAGTCTGAGAACTCCTCAATAGCCTTAAGTCTTCGTCTTGCATCGCCAGAGAGCAGTTCATCAGGCTCTGAGAGTAGGTAGCAGTATGCCCTGCGATCACTTCTGCCCACGCGACCTCTAAGTTGGTGGAGGTTACTAAGTCCGAAGCGATCTGCGTTATTGATTATTATCGTATTGACATTTGGAATATCCACGCCGCTCTCTATAATTGATGTTGCCACAAGTACATCACTCTCGCCATAGATAAAATCCATAATCAGACGCTCCATATCGCCGCTCTTCATCCGTCCATGAGCCGCAACTACTCGCGCCTTAGGACACAGGCGGGTAATCATACCTCTGATATCCTCAAGTTGGTTGATATTGTTGTGTATAAAATATACCTGACCTCCACGAGACAGTTCTGCCTCAATAGCATCCCTGACAAGCTCTTCGGAGAAGGTATGAGACTCTGTTACAATATGTTGACGATTTGGCGGAGGAGTCGAGATTACCGACAAATCTCTTGAGCCCATAAGTGAAAATTGCAGAGTTCGAGGAATAGGTGTTGCAGTAAGGGTCAGCGTATCCACATTTACACTCATTTGCGTTAGTTTCTCCTTTGCGGCCACACCAAAACGCTGCTCTTCATCAATAATAAGCAGCCCCAAATCTCTGAATTGTATCTGAGAGCCGAGCATTTTATGTGTTCCGATAAGAATATCTATCTTTCCACTCTGCAAATCCTCAACAATCTGTCGAGTCTGTTTTGCACTCTTTGAGCGATTAAGATACTCTATTGTAACAGGAAAATCACGCAATCTTTCAGAGAAAGAGCGGTAGTGTTGCAGGGCCAAAATGGTTGTCGGTACAAGCACTGCGACCTGTTTTCCATCTACAGCAGCCTTAAATGCTGCTCTGATTGCCACCTCAGTCTTTCCAAAGCCCACATCTCCGCAGATAAGTCTATCCATCGGTCTTGAGGACTCCATGTCTGCCTTTACAGCCTCTGTTGCCCTTTGTTGGTCAGGAGTATCCTCATATCTAAACGAAGCCTCAAGAGCCTGTTGCAGATAGCTGTCTGCAGAAAAAGCAAAGCCCTCACTCGCCTTACGCTTAGCATAAAGAGCAATAAGTTCACGCGATATATCTTTGACAGCCTTCTTTGTGGCATTTTTAAGTTTCTGCCACGCTCCGCTGCCAAGTTTATGAATTTTCGGCCTCTCGCCCTCGCCACTCTTATAGCGCGAGATACAGTGCAATGAGTGGACATTGACAAACAGCACATCGCCATCTCTATAGACAAGTTTTATCACCTCCCTCTGCTTACCCGTTGTAGGGTCTGTAAGCGACACCAAGCCATCAAAGCGACCTACTCCGTGGTCTATATGCACCACATAATCGCCAACCCTAAGAGCATTAAGCTCGGCTACGGTCATCTGCTCGTCGCGCTTAATCTCGCCATTTATCCTATAACGACGGTAGCGGTCAAATATCTGATGCTCAGTATATAGGCTCAGTCGCATATCGTAATCGACAAAACCCTCATTAAGCAAGACCCTAAGCATCTCAAGTTTAGCTTCAGGCTTGGATATGGAGTGGAAAATATTGTCAAGCCTCTCTATCTGTGCCATATTATCAGATAGAATACAGCACCTTAATCCCTGCTCTTTGCGAGCGATAATATCTGTTGCTAACACCTCAAAATTTTTGTTAAATCGAGGCTGTGGCTGAGTATGGAATATTACAGTTGCCGTAGCAGGTCGCTCTGCAAGGTTGTTTTTAAGCATAAACAGGCTACTGTGGGCCATGTCTGTCAAAAGCTCTTTACGCGAGGTCATCCATTGTACAACACTCTGTGGCTCTGAGGAGTCGGCAAGCACCTTTTTGCGCACCTGGTCAACCTTATCCAAGGCATAAGCTGCATCATAAAACCAATACTTCGCCTCGACTGCAAAGCGGGCAAAGGATACCTGCGCAGAATCACTACGGTTGATATTTCCGATGATTTCTACCCTCTCAAGACGGTCTGAAGAGAGCTGATTGCCTATCTCAAAACGGCGCAAAGAGTCAATCTCCTCGCCAAAAAAATCCAAACGATATGGTTTGCTCTCAACATACGAAAAGACATCCACAATACCTCCTCGAACAGAATATTGACCCGGCTCATAGACAAAATCCACAGGCGTAAAGCCTAAATTGTCGAGCATATCTACTAATTCCGAAATCTTTACTCTATCTCCACAGCAAAGCTCTATAGACTCATTTTTAAGGTTTGTGGCATCTGTAACCCTCTCTGCAAGAGCCTCCGGGTAGGTGCAAACAACAAGATAACCATCCTCTGCAAGATTTTTTATCGCCGCAAGCGTACTTGTACGCATAACAACACTCTGAGCCTCCTCTTTTCCGTAGGCTGCAGAGCGTTTATAGGCGGACGGGAAGAATAAAACTCTCTTCTCGTCAAGCAGTCCATAGAGGTCGTTCATCGCGTATGCCGCCGCATCTCTATCCTCTGCCACAACTATATGCAGTCCACCGCATCTTGCTACGGCAGCTGCTACATAAAACGAAAGAGCCCCGCCGACTAACTCGTTGAGATAGACGGTGTTGCCCTTTTGTTTTAGTTCTCTTTGCAGGTCAGCAAACGGTCCTGTTTGCAGAGCTGCTTCAAGGATTTTGTGCATTTTTACAGGTTATACCCTACTCTTTATCCTTGCCTTTCGGCTTTTTAGTTCTCTTTCCAGTTTTGCTCTGCTGATTCTTTGTCTCTTTTGCTTTATTCTCTGGAGCGGAACTCTTCTTTAGTTTGGGTTTTCGATGCCCCACATAGTTTGGGTGCAACATATTCTCGCCCTTTGAATCGAGGTACTTTACATCCACCATACCCGTTCCTTGCGAGGCGGTGATTTTAATTATCATACCATAACGGAGTGCCCAACGAGTGCGCAGACTGATTATTCCGCGCTTAAGGTACGCCGCCACATAAGGGCTTACTACAAGGTTGACAAAACGCTCGCCATGCTCCTCGGCAAGCAATGACAACTGATTCTCAATCTTTCGGTCAAGCAGAACTGTAGGCTCTATTTTGCCCGTTCCGCCACATGTAGGACATACCTCCTGAATATCCTTTATCGCCACAGGACGGATTCTCTGGCGAGTAATCTGCATAAGACCAAATTTTGTTAGCGGAAGTATTGTGTGGCGTGCCTTGTCGGTAGCCATAAGGCGGTGCATCTCATCATAGAGCATCTGGCGACTCTGCGCCTTGTGCATATCTATAAAGTCGATAATTATAATACCGCCAAAGTCTCTGAGTCGCAACTGACGAGCAATCTCTGCCGCTGCAGCAAGGTTCACCTCAAGGACTGTCTGCTCCTGATTGTCATCTGCCTTTGTACGATTGCCCGAATTGACATCGATAACATGCATTGCCTCTGTCGAATCAAAGATAAGGTATGCTCCTCTCTTGAGCGACACATAGCGAGCAAAGAGCGATTTTATCTGACGGGAGATATCGAAATTGTCGAAAATAGGCACCGAGCCACGATACAATTTTACAATCTTCTCCTTCTCAGGGTCAACAGACCTTATATAGTTGCGAATTTCGTTGTACATACCCTCGTCATCGACACAAATCTGTGTAAACGAACCATCAAGGGTATCTCTGATAATAGTGTTGGCTCTACTCATTTCGCCCATAAGCAGTGCCGGAGCCTGACGACGGCGAATCTGCTGGCAGGTTTTATTCCACTTCTCTACGGCTGCAAGAATATCCTGCTCCACATCCAAATCTGTGGCAGCAGTGGCCGCGGTGCGGATAATAACACCGAAATTCTTCGGTAGTACGCCCGTAGCTACACGCTTAAGGCGTTTTTTCTCCTCATTGGAGCGAATCTTCTGCGAAAGGAAGACTTTTGAGGAGAAGGGTACAAGAACAATATTCCTACCCGCTAAAGAGATATCGCAAGTCAGACGAGGACCTTTGGTTGATATAGCCTCCTTTGAGACCTGTACCATAACAGACTGACCTACTTTAAGATAGCTTGAAATCTTACCATCCTTCTCAAGCCCTGAATCAATCTTTACAGTCTCCAATCTGAGACATTTCTTGTTAGGGGCCCAGCTATCGACAATCTTGTCAAGTGTAGGGAAATGTGTTCCTAAATCTTGATAATGGATAAAGGCGTCGCGCTCATGACCTATGTTTACAAACGCGGCGTTGAGTCCGGGCATAATCTTGCGCACCTTACCGAGGTATATGTCGCCAACAGCAAAACCTGTCTGCGCCATATCCTTACCCAACTCGACAAGCACCTTGTCCTCACAGAGGGCAATGTTTATCTCGGTTGAGGTTACATTGATAATTAACTCGCGGTTCATTTTACAAGATTACGGTTTGACTATTCTTAAGAGTGGGTGAAAGTGATTTTAACA
>JAFWBN010000132.1 GCA_017507075.1 Alistipes sp.
CTCTCCATTCTATCCTTGATATGGTCATACTGTTCTAATGTCTCCAGGCGCAATGAAGGCTTGATATTCTCTATCGAAGTCTCAAGCAAAGACTGAGTAATCAACGCCCTGGAGTATGCCGCAGCCATAGAGGCATCGTTGACAATAAAGGCAATGTCGCTGGCAATATAACCATCCGTAAGCTTTGCCAATGCCACAACATTGATATCATCGCCTACAGGTCGCTTATCAAGGTAGAGCTTAAACATCTCCCTACGAGCCTCCTCGTCAGGCATAGGCACATAGACCATCTTATCAATTCGACCAGTACGCAACACCGCTGGGTCAATCTTATCAGGGCGGTTGCTTGTCGCAACGATAAAAATACCCCTCTTTGCACAGTTATTCATCTGAGAGAGGAACTCGTTAACCTCGCCCGCCTGATGCTGCATACCAAAGGCTGAACGATCTGGCACAAAGGCATCAAACTCATCAAAACAGAGAACTATCGGAGCACTCTTTTCCGCCTCCTTGAACAGATTGCTAATCTTCTCCTGCGTGCCGTGAACATATGTACTGCCCAAATCAGAGGCCTTGATAAGCAGGAAGTTAAAGCCCGTCTCCTCGGCAAACTTCTCGGCAAAGTATGTCTTACCACATCCTGGAGGGCCATAGAGTAGCATTCCATTTGGTGGCAGCAGCCTATACTTCTCTGCCGACTCCCTATCCTTAAGTACAAAAATAACCTGTCTGTAGAGGTAATCCTTCAGCGGCTGCATACCTGCAATATCCTTAAAGCCATTGCCGCCACCACGCTTGATAACAAGGCCACTATCTAACGACTGCTCAACATCAGAGTCTGAGGTCCTATGGTTCGGCTTTGGCCGCTCCTCAGACTTATCAACATCTACAGCTGGCTCTGAGGCGGACTTGAGAAAATCCAACAGCGCCTGAACACTCTCAAACCTCTTGCTTGTATCCCTCTCAAGGCCTCGCTCAATAATATACTCGGTCTTTTTGCTTATCTTAAGATTGCTAAATGATACCGGATGAGACTTGCGATGTCTTATCAGCGGGGTAAACTTCTCCTTATATGAGCCCTCCGCTGGCAGGTCAACAGTCCAAGGAGGTGTACCGGCAAGCATTGAATAGAGCACTGCGCATGCCGAGAAGATATCGCCCTGCTCATCAAATATCCCCGCATTTGTCTCGTGAGCGTGGAAGATAGGGTTCAAATCAGAGGTGTCAAAGTTTGTATTGCCATAGCTGCGAGGTGAGAGATGGCCCAAATCAATAATTACAGGCTCCCCACTATCAACGCTTGACAGGATAATGTTACTTGTGTCCAAATCGTTGTGACACAGCCCACCAGATAGCGTATGAAGGTAGTGCAAGCCATTCAGAATACCCTCAAATATTCTCAATGCCTCACCCTCTTCAAAAGCACCCTTAGTAGCAAGCACATCCGAGAGCACCTGACCATTGAAGTAGTTGGTAATATAGTACTGGTATACCCCATCAGGATTATCCAATGAGCCATTAGCAATGCAGCTAATGATATTTCGATTGTTTATCTGCTGACAATACTCAATCTCCCTTACTATGCCCGTCTGCTCGTTGATTAACTTCTGGGGCATCTTCTTAAGAATAAAGAGCTTCAAGAAGTAAGGGTTAGCATCCTGATCTTGAACTCTGTATGTCTCGGTATAGGTATTTGATTTTATCAGATTCTGTACCGTTAGGCCACTCACGGTATCAAACCTTGTTAAAACTGCCATATTATTTGTTATGTTTAGGGTTATCTATGTAACAGAGAGTTGGTTTGTGCGAACACACAAACCAACCATCTGCTCAGCTTTTTGTTACTACAACATCTCCTGCATAAACTTTGAACGAGCGTGCATCAGCAGGTTCAAGCAACGAGGGAAGAAGTCCTCAATCTCTGGAGAGAGGTCAAGGAACAGCTCAATAGAGAGGTGAACTGTATCATTGCCAAGGATTGGCTTAACAACCTTAAGACCTGCAGAAACGGCATTCATAGCCTCAAACACCTTTGCGCGGTCGTTACGCAAATCATAGATACCTGGCATAAGCAGTCTGAAGTAAGACTGATCGTCATCATCTGGGATGTAATAGATGTGAGCACCCTCATACTTGAAGTGAATATCACCATCTGAATCTACCTCATATCTGAAACCCTCGTTCGACAGATACTCCTTTACTAAATCTACTGTTTTCATAGCAATTAAATTTTAAGGTTTGAAATTAAGTCAATTATTAGTCTACATCTCGCAATATATCATTCTCCCAACAAAGTTATAAAAAAATATTCTAAACGGGCAACATTTCTCTCTATTTTTTACCACTACGCCCAACAAAATGTCATTATTACCCATCTCTATTGTGCCCTCTCAACTATAAAGAGGGTCTTGCGAACAAAATATATCAATTTTTACTATTTTTTTCTGACAAACAAAATCAGAGCAGCACCTTGATTTCTCAAAGTGCTGCTCCTAAACCTAACCTAAAAACCTATCTTGAAAAGAGATTTAACTCTCATTCCGACAGCAAAAGTACAACAAACATTCCAAACTTGCAAATTATAAGCGAAAAATTATTAAAAAATTTTGGTAATTGGTAAATTTCGCGCCATGAACGGTTAAAACAGC
>JAFWBN010000133.1 GCA_017507075.1 Alistipes sp.
ACTAGCAACTGGATTATGCCTCACGCAGACGCTGTTATCAACCTTTCTAACTGGATTGGTGGTTACCGTGAGGACCGTGTTTACTATGCAAAGTTGTTTGCTGGTGCAGGTGTAAACTTCGTAAACGTAAATGATGAGGCTGGTTCAGGTTTCGCTGGTGTTGCTGGTTTGATCAACACATTCCGTGTTTGCAAGCAGTTGGACATCAACCTCGAGTTGAAGGGTATCCTTTCAGCTGGTCGTGATATGCCACGCGCTATTGCATCTTCTAACATTGGCAAGTATGGTCAGATCTACTCTGCAACACTTGGTGTAGCTTACCGTTTCAACAAGCGTAACTGGGATAAGGCTTACAACCAGGAGGAGATCGATGGCTACTTGGCATCTATCGCAGCTTTGGAGGCTGGTTTGGCTGAGGCTCACCGCAACGAGGGTAAGCTTGCTGAGCGTTTGGCTGCTCAGAAGGCTGCTACTGATCAGGCTTTGAAGGACAACGAGGCTTTGCGTGCTGAGTTGGCTAAGCGTAAGACATCTGTAGTTGCTTCAACTGCTTTGTTCTTCAACCTCAACAGCGCTCGTCTTTTGGACCGTGCTAAGTCTTCAATGCAGATTTTGGCTGAGACTATCGCAGCTGCTCCTAAGGATCAGGTATTTACACTCGTAGGTCACGCTGACGACGAGACTGGTTCACCTGAGTACAACCAGAAACTTTCTGAGAAGCGTGCTAAGGCTGTTTACGATTACCTCGTTGAGCAGGGCGTAAACAAGGATCAGTTGACTTGGAAGGGTGTTGGTTCTTCACAGAACATCTTCCCTATCAACAGCACAAACCGTGTAGTTATCGTAAAATAATTTGAATTAAGATAACGAAGCAAGAGCTGTCACACTCCGTGACAGCTCTTTTTTTATGATGTCAGAGCTGGTTGGTGTAGAACTATGTACTCGTTATTACTCTACCCTTTTTTTTGTGGGAGGGGACAAATAAAAAGAGAGATTCCGCACGGAACCTCTCTTACTATATGCCAAACGTTATCTTAATTTGTCTCAAGTTATTTAACAATCACGCTATTTACAAGTTTAAGACCTGATATACGATTAATCTCATCACGCAGTGTGTCACGCCGACAAAACAACTCATAGCGTACCACACTCGATGTGATGCAAACATACAGAATTCTATTTTCCAACTTGATCGACGACGTAAGTGATGCTACTCTGTCTCCGACGACCTCTCTCCACGTATCAGGAAGACGCCCCTCTGCAACCTTTGCCGCGACATACGGACGGGAAAAGAATTCTTCTAATATCTCACCGAAACGGACTGTGTTTTTTCGTTTCATTCTTCAACGCCGCCTCCATCGACTATATATAATAGGTACTCCTTCTCGGCTCGGCTTAGAATCTCCTCTAAACGAATTTTATTACAGTCTGTGATACAAATCTGGCCAAAGTCATCTTTGGATACAATCTCCAATAGACGCTCAACGCGATTCATATCCAATTTATCGAACAAATCATCAAGTAACAAAATAGGTTTTTCTGATAAGTCCTCGGCAATTAGCCTATATTGCGCCAGCTTCAATGCAATTAGAAATGATTTTTGTTGTCCCTGCGATCCATACTTTCTCAAAGGGTAACCTGCGATACGGAAAACAATATCATCGCGATGGATACCACACGTAGTAAATTGGTTCACAATATCGCGCTCGCGCGAACGGATAAGAGCATCCTTCAACGGCACCTCCATAAGTTCGCTTCGATAGTCAATTTCTACTCGCTCACTATCATCCGACAATAGTCTGTAATACTCTTCAACCAATGGTTGCATACGCTCTACAATCTCCTTTCTACGCTCGTACACACGCGTACCATGCTCAGAGAGTTGCATATCGTAAATAAGCAGCATCTGCTCATCACTCGAACTTTTCAAAAAGCGATTTCGCTCGGCTAAAACTGCATTATAACGCATCAAAGCAACCATATATTGATGGTCGAGCTGAGATATGAAGGCATTGATATAACGACGACGCTCCTCTGCTGCGTCTGTTATTAGCTCTGTATCCTGGGGAGAGACTATCACAACAGGGAAACTACCAACGTGATCCGACATTCGCTCATACTCTTTACCGTTACGCTTCAATACTTTTCCGGTCTTACGCGTAAATGAGCAGTTAACACTCTCCGAACGATTATCATCTGCAGCGTATAGGCCATCGAGCACAAAAAAATCCTCGCCGTGCTTAATGCTCTGGCCATCGGTCATCGTAAAAGCCGATTTTGACATAGAGAGATAATATATAGCATCGAGAATATTAGTCTTGCCCGCTCCATTATCACCCACAAAGCAGTTGATCCCCTCCGAGAGTGTAATCTCGCTCTGGAGCAGGTTCTTGAAATTTATAAGCGATAATTTTTTAAGTCTCATAACTGCAAAATTTATCCATCAAAAAGGATTTTACACTCCAAAGTTACAATTTTTCATCGATATTAGAGACTTTTCTCTCGGCATATTCTCATTTTCACAGCTTGTTTATGTGTTTTTTACTTTTTTTATTATATTTTTGCATTTTGAATCAGACGATTATTAACTGAAATTATTAAATATTATGGCAAAAGAGGTAGTAACACCCCAGGAGGAGATGCTCGAGAATGCACAGGCACAGACCGAGAACTTCTTTGAAAAGAACAGCAAAATGGTAGTCACGGCTATTGTAGTAGTCCTTGTTTTGGCAGCTGCAATTTTTGGCTACAAGAAACTTATCGTTGAGCCTCGTTTGAACGATGCTCAGGAGATGCTTTTCGAGGCTCAGTATCGTTTCGAGCAGCAGAACGCTGATTTTGCGTTGGCTCTCAATGGTGACGAGAACACACCTGGTTTCGCACAGGTTATCGAGAAGTACGGCAACACACCTGCCGGTAACTTGGCAAACATCTACGCGGCAGCTTGCGCTTTGCGTCTTGGCGAGTTCGACAAGGCGGAGAGCTATCTTGCAAACTACTCAAAGGTTGATGGTCTTCCCGGTGAGCTCGTTAACGCTATGGCAGTAGGTATGCGCGGTGAGATTGCTGTTGAGAAGGGCGACTATGCTGGCGCAGCCGCTATCTTCGAGAATGCAGCAAAGGTAAGCGACAACAACTTTACAGCTCCTATGTATTTGCGCAAGGCAGCGATGGCTTATAAGGCAGCTGGCAATGCAGATAAGGCTCGTGAGTGCTTGGAGACTATCAACAACAAGTACTCGTCATCTATCGAGGCTCGTGAGGCTGAGAAATTGGCTGAGTAATTTGTCGTTGGGGCGAAAACAATTCCGGCACCTTATTATAAATCGAATATGTCACTGAAGGTAGGCATAATCATAGTAGACTCGCAAGCGCAGTTTGCTCACGAGCATCTATCGCCACTGAGCGAGAGCCTACGATTGATGGGGTGCAGCGAGCAGAATATCCTTGTTCGTCACTCGCCCTCGGTCTATAATGTTCCTCTTACGGTGCAATTCTTCGCCGAGTATACCGATGTTGATGCGGTGCTCGTACTGGGGGAGAATGATGGGACGTCAGAGTATGAATCGATGCTCTACGGAGTCACTAAATTACAGCTCTCGTGGAATATGCCCGTTCTAATTGGTGGGGTCGAGATTGCAGCCGATGCTGTTGAGATGGTAAGGATGCAAAATGAGATGGAAGCTGCTGCACCTGAACATATCTCACCAGACCGTAAAACGATTAATTAAGAGGCCGAGATAAATAGAAAAGAGGTTGGTATCATTAGATACCGACCTCTTTTTTTATGCAATAATGTGAAGAGCTATTAATAAATGATGAAAGGTCGAGGTCAAAAATATATCTACACATAACAAAAGGAGGTTGCTAAATAGTTTAGCAACCTCCCTATCTAATATTGAACTAATTCAATTAGATCGCACCAGTATCAGTAAGAATCTGGTTAACCTTGCGTACAGCAGCAGCTGAAGCCTCAAACTGAGCCTGCTCCTCCTTAGTAAGGTCAATCTTAACGATCTTCTCGATACCCTTGCGACCGATAACTACAGGAACACCAATCATAATATCCTCCTGACCATACTCACCCTCCAAGTAAGCACCGCAAGGGATAATACGCTTCTGGTCACCCAAGATAGCCTCTACAACAGATGCTGCAGCTGCACCAGGA